>NZ_JAKTID010000029.1:0-41853 GCF_027854795.1 Acinetobacter sp. AOR34_HL
ACGGTATTCTGATGTGACAAAACCTGAGTCCTTTATAGTTAAAGTGTTTGTTTGCACTCATATTTTAACTATTTAGACTCAGGTTTTTTTATTTAGAGCAAACTATGGGACAGCAGTGGCTTCGGCTCCTTTTTTTAATGAATGTAAAAAAATATTGGGCAGAATAAAGAAATCGCTTAAACTTGTGCTTTTATTGCTAACTATAAAAAGAGCGTATACATGCAAAGTAATAATCCAATTTTAACTCGTGTTGAAACCTATAGTGACTTGGCTGAATCCATGACCATTCAAGGAGCGATTCAAAAATCGGTTCTTTTGACTGTGATCGCAGCGGTTCTCGGAATGGCTCTATTTTTCTATTGTGCATTCACAGCAAATCTTTCGATTGCATATGCAGCGGCAATCGTCGGGGCAATTGGCAGTTTTGTTCTAGCTTTGATTACAACATTTAAATCCAATACAGCACCTGCTTTAGCAATTCCTTATGCTTTATTTGAAGGTGCATTTTTAGGTGGTATTTCTTTTATTTTCCAACTGAAATTTCCAGGTGTTCCGTTACAAGCTTTACTTGCAACATTTGTGACCACATTAGTTCTATTTGGTTTATATAAATTCCAAATCATTCGTGCAACTGAGAAATTCAAAGCAGTGGTGATCTCAGCATCTATTGCAATAGCTTTGGTATTTGTCGTTCAGATCATCATGAGTTTGGCATTTAGTTCAAGTATTCCTTATATCTTTGAAAGTAACTGGTTAGGTATCGGTTTTGCAGCTTTTGTTGCGGTAATTGCTTCACTGAACTTAATTTTAGATTTTGATTTAATTGAAAGTGCAGCAGCACAACGTGCTCCGAAAGCATTTGAATGGTTGTGTGCAATTGCACTGTTAGCAACTTTGGTATGGATGTATTACTCATTTATGCGTTTGTTGAGTCTGATCCAAGGTGATGACTAACGAATTATTATCTTAAAAAGAAAATCGCCTTCATCTGAGGGCGATTTTTTTATGCAAGTTTGTAAAAAAGATGGATTATGCAATTCCGAAAAATAAGGAATGTTGGCATGATGTGGTGAAAATTTTTCGAGTGAGAATAAGATGTCACAAGGACTTTTAGCTGGTAAACGTTTTTTAATCGCTGGTATTGCAAGCAAATTATCAATTGCATACGGTATCGCTGCTGCATTACATCGTGAAGGTGCGGAGCTTGCGTTTACTTATCCAAATGAAAAGTTGAAAAAACGTGTTGATGATTTTGCAGCACAGTTTGGTTCAAGCTTAGTTTTCCCTTGTGATGTAGCTGTTGATGCAGAAATTGATGGTGCATTTGCTGAGTTAGCAAAACATTGGGACGGTTTAGATGGTGTTGTGCATTCAATTGGTTTTGCACCAGCACATACATTAGATGGTGACTTCACAGATGTGACAGATCGTGATGGTTTCAAAATCGCACATGACATTAGCGCGTATAGCTTTGTTGCGATGGCGCGTGCTGCAAAACCTTTATTACAAGCACGTCAGGGTTGTTTATTGACTTTGACTTATCAAGGTTCTGAGCGTGTGATGCCAAACTATAACGTGATGGGGATGGCTAAAGCATCTTTAGAAGCGGGTGTTCGTTATTTAGCGCTAAGCTTGGGTAAAGAGGGGATTCGTGTGAATGCGATCTCTGCGGGTCCAATCCGTACATTGGCTGCATCTGGTATCAAATCATTCCGTAAAATGTTAGATGCCAATGAAAAAATTGCTCCATTACAACGTAATGTAACCATTGAAGAAGTGGGGAATGCAGCATTATTCCTTTGTTCACCGTGGGCTTCAGGTATTACGGGTGAAATCCTTTATGTTGATGGTGGTTTCAATACTGTAGGTATGAGCCAGTCAATGATGGATGATGAATAATTAGATAGATCTAAATTATTAGATAAAGCCGCTTTATTGCGGCTTTATTTTTAGTAGTAGACTTAGGTTTCAAATATAATGCTTGGAGATATGTTGGGGCTGCTTCTGTAGACATTATCCTTGAATGACTTGTGTTTTTAGAATTTCGGTATGTAAGGACACAACCTTTTCAATAAATGGAAGACATTTATCAATAAAAAATTCTCTAGCTCTATTAATTCTATATGGATCAAGTAATTTATGGAGTGCTTGTTCGAGTTCAGCATAATTTTGTACATCATAAGTCTTCAATGCACGAAATTTAGTAGGTACGCCAGTTGTATATAGTTGTTGTATTCTCTGAGCTACATCGCCAGTGGTTATACCTATTTTAACTATTTCATGACCATTTTCAGTGAATAGATTTGTCCCTAACACATAAACAGTGCCAACCCCTTTTTCTAAACGAGAAAGGTCTTCATTCTCTATAGTCTCTTCTATTATTTTGGAGTCATAATCATAATGAGTATATGATGAAGATTCTAAAAAAAGAGTCATTGGTTTTGTAGATCTATCTGAGAAAATATCAGAAGCTTGACGAGTTGCTATATAAATTTCTGCTAGTAAGGCATGATCTAAATTATTGTAATGACCTTTTTCAACGTTTCGTTTATGTGCTTCAGTTCCGTAATAGTTGGGATACTTAGTTTTTAGATAATCACGTATTTGCTGTGGAGTCATACCATTAGGGTGATTTTCTAATATTGTACGGATTAGGTCTATAAATTTCATTTGTTATCAATCCTTCCCAATTATCAATTTGTTATGTTTAGATAAAATTATATGACCATATATGCTATACACTCAAAAATAATATAGATAGTTGTATTTTCTTTTTTATTTCGATCAACATATAAAACAGCAAGATTTGCGTCAATGCATAGATTTGATGGATAAAATCAAAAGTTCTCAGCCCATTCAAAATGAGTTGAGAACTTTAAGAAAGTAAACAATATCAACTCGTGTGTTATTGCTCAGGTAGTTCTTTCACAGGACTTCCACCTAGTGCTTGCATCAAAGTCACATAGGCATTGTATTGACTCTGCTTGGTTTCAACTAAGCTGAGTCGCGCATTGCGTGTGGTCTCTTGAGCATCAAGTAAATTCTTTAAGGCAATTGCACCATTTCGATAACGCACTTCGGTAAGTCGCTCAGTTTTATTAGCTAACTCGACATTACGTTGCTGTAACTGTACTTGCTGATTCAGTTGTGTTCGATTCGACAATGCATTTTCTACATCAGCGAAAGCTTGGTATAGCGTTTGGCGATATTGAATAATCGCTTTTTCATATTCCAGATCACTAATCGCAATATCTTTCTTCATATCATTATATTGAAGAAAGGGTAGGCTTAAACTCGCACCTAAAGTGAGTGCAGGATTCTTCAAAAGTTGTGTCAGCGATGTACTCGAAGCACCTAAATTACCTGTGAGATTAATCGAAGGGTAGTAGCTGGCTTTGGTTGCATCTTTATTCGATAGCGTTTTACGTAGACGTAATTCTGAAGCTTGTAAATCTGGGCGACGCGACAAAATATCCGCAGGTAGCCCCACAGCGATATTCGGCAGAGCATTTCTTGGAAGCTGTTTCGGTTCTTGAATATTCAGTTGCTGTACAGGCATATGTAGCAATACTGCAATGGCTGTACGTGTTTCTACACGTTGTTGTTCAATCTGACTCAAACTGGCTTTTTGGCTTTGAACCGATTGTTCTGCTTGAGTTAAATCTAAACCTGAAACCGCACCTGCTTTGTATTGTGATTGCACTAATTCATAAATTTTCTGTGTAGAAGCTAAATTCTGTTGGATGGTGTTATATCGCTCATTTAAATAACCCAATTGCCAATATAGTTTGGCTGTGGTGGCAACTAAACTTTGCGCGGTTGCTTGTAAGTCCTGTGCGCTTGCAAGAGCTTCCCAACGACTCGCTTCAGTTTGATTGGCAAGTTTACCAAATAAATCTAACTCATAACTGACACCCACACTGGTCGATAAACCACGATCAGTACCATTTCCTGAGCTTAGATCATAGTTATGACCTGTTGACACACTTGAACTGGTACGGATGCCTTGTTGGTTTTCAGCTAAGCCAGCTTGTAAGCGAGCTTGTTTCAGTGTGATACCAGCAACTATAAGATCACTGTTTTTAGCGAGAACTTGTTCAACCAACTGATTGAGCTGAGCATCATTAAAGAGTGTCCACCATTGATCGCTCAGATTTACATTTTTGTTCTTTTGCACATCATATTGGAACTGTTGAGGAACCTGTACCGATGGCGAGTTGTATGGTGTTTTAACAACAGCAGAACAGCCAGCTAAAGAACCTGTGAGTGCCAGTGCTAATCCTAATTTTTTAAAATGAAAAGACATACTCAAATTCCTTATTCTCTTGCTAGTGCTGCAACTGGATCGAGTTGCGCCGCATTTCGTGCTGGTAAGAAACCAAAAACGATACCAATCAGACTAGAACATACAAATGCTGCAACAATAGATGTCGTTGAATAGCTCATCTCAATAATGCCTTTGGCAAAGTGTCCGATAATTTGTCCAATCCCAAGTGAAAGCAATACACCTAGCACGCCCCCCAGTAAGCAGACCAAAATCGCTTCGATCAAGAACTGCTGCAAAATATCACTTTGTCGAGCACCCACCGCCATTCGGACACCAATTTCTTGGGTACGTTCGGTGACTGAAACCAACATAATATTCATGACCCCAATACCACCCACGACCAGTGAAATGACAGCAATTGCTGAAATTAACAATGTCATTGTCGCTGTGGTTTGCTCGATCGTTTCACGAATACTATCGGAGTTTTGGGTAAACACATCTTGAGCACCATGACGTTGTTCAAGTAAGGTTAGGATTGCATTTTCAGCAGCACTACTTGGGTATTCATCCTTGATGCGTACGATGATGCTACGCACATTAGACTGACCAAGCATTCGACTCATTACCGTTGAATAGGGAAGATATACATTCAAGCTGTCGGAACTACCCATGAAACCTTGTTGCGCATCAATGACACCAATTACTCGACTCGGTACACTGCCCAATAAGATCACTTGACCGACTGGATTAGTACCATCAGAGAAAAAGGTTTTCTCGGTATTCGTATCAATGACCACATCCTGTGCGCGTTGGGTCACACTGCCTTTATCAAAAGGTTGCCCCGATTTAAAAGTCATACCGCGCACATAGAAGAAATCCGAACTTACACCATTGACGGTTGCAGATGCTTCAGTTTCTTTAAAACGTAAGGTCACACTTGTATTAACAGAAGGACTGACTCCATCAACATAAGGTTGTTCTGAAAGTGCATCTGCGTCCGCAGGTACAAGTGTTTTGGTTTGTGAGGCTCGTGAGTTGTCACCAAATCCTCGTCCTTGGTACACAGTAATGGTATTCGTACCGAGACTACTAATATTTTCAAGAATTTGCTTCTGAGACCCATTACCCAATGCAACCACTGAAACTACAGATGCAATTCCGATAATAATCCCGAGCATGGTCAAAAAGGTACGCATTCGATGGGCATTCATCGCTAGCAATGCCATACGGAACGCTTCACCTAAGCGATCAAAGAAAGATCGCCAAGCTGAGGTTTTCTTTTGCGGTGAGCGTTGTAGTGTCTGACGTTCTACATCAGGATCATCATTTTCAGGTGTATTAGCGCGATCTGAAATAATATTGCCATCACTGATTTCAATAATACGGGTCGCGTTTTTTGCTACATTGAGATCATGTGTAACTAAGATGATGGTATGACCTTTAGCATTGAGTTCACGCAAAATACGCATGACTTCAATACCGCTATTCTTATCCAATGCTCCTGTTGGCTCATCGGCAAGAATCACGTCACCGCCGTTCATTAATGCACGTGCGATCGAAACGCGTTGCTGTTGACCACCTGAAAGTTGACTTGGACGATGATGTAGACGCTCCTCTAAGCCAAGTTCAGAGAGCAATTCAGCCGAACGTTCCTGACGAAGATGACTATCGACACCTGCATAAATTGCAGGGACTTCAACGTTACCAGATGCACTCAAATCACCGAGTAAGTGATAACGCTGGAAAATAAAACCAAAATATTCTCGGCGTAATTGGGCAAGTTCATCAGGTTCAAGTTGACGTGTTTCACGTCCGTTGACCAAATAACTGCCTGAACTAGGTTTGTCTAAGCACCCTAAAATATTCATGAGTGTGGATTTACCTGATCCAGATTGCCCAACAATGGCAACCAATTCACCCGCATAAATTTTTAAATCAATGCCTTTGAGGATTTGGACTGTACCTTCACCTGCAGGGAATTCCCGAGTCAGGTTGCTGACTTCAAGTAGCGGCTGTGACGAATGCGTTTGATTTTGAGTCATATTACATTCTCATTGCACGTTGGTTACTGCGTTTTGCTGCTTCATTTGAGTTGTCGGAAGCATCTGCAATCACAACTTGGTCACCTTGTTTGAGTCCTTTCAATACTTGCGCCGTTACACGGTTATTGAGTCCGATCAACACTTGCTGTGGTTGAGCGCTACCATCAGCCTGTAAAACACGAACCATTCCTGTTGATGCTTTTCCTTGAGCAATTAGATTCTGTTCTTCAGCTGTTAACTCCAAACGTTTTGGACGCTGAACTTCTTTATTGGTATTACCCTCGGTTTTATCGGTTGAGGTTTTAGCAGTATTTTTTGTATTAGATCGTTTTGCTTGAATCGCAGCTGCTGGGATTGTTAATGTATTTTTTGCTTCTGCTAACACAATATAGACTTGAGCAGTCATATCAATGCGCAGTTTGCCATCTTCATTAGGTACGTCAAAAAGTGCGTTGTAATAGACCGCAGAGCTTGATGAAGAAGAGTTCGTGCTCGTAGTTTCAGTATTGATTGAATCTGGAGCGGGCTCTACTTGACGCAAAGTCGCATAATGTTTTTTCTCGCTATTTCCTAAGGTGGTGAAATAAACGGTTTGACCTTTCTCAACTTTCATCACATCTGCTTCTGAAATCTGAGCTTTAATGGTCATCGTGTCGAGAGTTGCAAGTTTTACAATGGTTGGAGCCGTTTGATTCGCATTTACCGTTTGACCTTCTTCAGTCACGATTGCCACGATAGTTCCATTCATAGGTGCAACAATACGGGTATATCCGAGGTCTTCTTTCGCTGTTGCCAGAGTTAAGCGAGATTGTTCAATTTGAGCATTAATCGCAGCTATTTGTGCCTGAGCTGTTTTGTAATTTGCTAGTGCTGTTTCAAGCTCTGCACGTGATGTTGCATCTTGGCTATACATCGCTTGTTGGCGTTTGTATTCAGCTTCAACTTTTGCCAAATTTGCTTGTTGAACGGCAAGCTGGGCTTGTTGATTTTTAATACTTGCTTCAGCCGTTTTTAAATCATTTTCTTGACGAATCGAATCAATCTGAGCAATCAACTGACCATGTTTAACTTGATCACCCAATTGCACGTACATTTTTTTCACTTGACCTGAAACCTGTGCACCGACACTCACCATTTTGGTGGCTTCCAATACACCTGTGGCTAAAACAGAATCTTCAATATCACCACGCGAAACTTCAGCACTAATATATTGTGGAACTTCAGCTTTAGGTTTAAAGAACATCCAACCTAGTGCTGCTATGATCAATACACCGAGAGCGATCAATATTATTTTGCGAGGTTGAATTTTTTTAGAGCTTGTTTTTGGCATGGTCACGAGGTCAAAATGAAGAAAATAAACTTAGTATAAAAGTGAAATAAGGATAAAGCGTGGATATTTTTAATTTAGAATGAGAATTATTTACTATTTGGCTGTGATGCTATGTCGTGGAAATGTCATATATTATTTGAATACCATGTGTAGCACTCATGGCAAGAGCGATTCCACCTGTTTTGGGTAAAGCATAATCACGAGGATTAATACGAATCAGAGAGGGCGCAAATCGTTCACTGAAATAGCGTACTGTTGGAATAGCTGTACCTGCACCAATCTCTATAACAAGTGGTTGTTTATATTGATTTATAAAGGATTCTAAAAGATTTCGTTGCTGTGTTTGTCGCTGAGCAATCCACTCGTAGTCATCAAACATTAAGATATTAGGACGTGCCAAACCGCCACAATGTTTACAGTGAGGGAGGTCATCTAACCATTGGCAATTTAGATGGTCGATTTCAGGCGAGATGTCATCTGCTGACCAAATTTCTGAAGTACAACTAGCTAAGCATTGTAAATGATGAATTGAACCATGACATTCATAAATCTGCTTTGGACTAAAGCCTGCCTTTTGAAATTGCCCGTCGACGTTAGAAGTGAATATAAAATAAGGTAGTGCTAATTTCTCTGCCAATTGATTGAGTAATTCAAAACCTATATGGGGTTGAGTCTTACGATAGAGTGCTAAACGATGTCCGTAAAAGCCCCAAGCTAAACGTGGATGGCGATGAAAAGCGGATGGATTGGCGATTTCTGTAAAATCAATTCGTTGTTTGCCTAGTTCAGGATAGGCTTGCCACATACCGTGATTACCACGAAAATCAGGTAGCCCAGAGTCAACACCCATGCCAGCACCTGCGCTGATAATAAGAGCATCAGCACGCGAAAGTATATCTTTGATTTGTTCTTTCTGGATTGTGGTTAAATCCAATGACATAAAGTCATCCTTTTTTATTTATCTTTAAGAAAAGCTTGGAAATAAAGTTGTACCACACAGTTCACTGATTGCTTGAAGCATCAGATGTTCTGAGTTTTCTTTAGACATTCCTTTAATTGCAGCATCTATTGCTAATAAAAGTTCAGGCCATTTTAAAAACTGTCGAGGGTTTAAGCGGCGTAATGCTTGCTGATAAAGCGAAACTTTAGTTTTCCAAATCCCTAGTTGCAATGCATTCTGTGGCTGCTCAAAAAGTTGCATGAGTAGACGCATTTCTTTGCTGAGTGTCCATAAGATCAAACTATCTGGTTCGCCAGCAGCAAGAAGATACTGATAGATTTTAACGGATTGAGCTAAATTTCCTGTTAATAATGCATCACTTAAATCATAGGTGGTATAGCGTGATTGATCTTGTAAACACGCATAGAGTTGTTCAATCTGGATTTGTTTGATATCGGGAAAGGTATCTGCAACACGCATCAAACTGTTTTTGGCTGCCAGTAGGTTATGTTCATGATGCTGCATCAGCCATTGCCATGCATCATTATTCAATTGGATTCCGAGCTTGTCGGCTTCAATACTTAATATTCTTTGTCGGTCTTGCGGATAGGTTGCCGTTAAGGGAACTACAACACCATTTGCTTCAACCACCTGAAAGAAAGCGGACTTTAAACTACTGCTATCTTGTTTCGGTAATACGATAAGCAATAAGTTATGTTCATTGTGGTGAATATAACTTTTGAGCTGTTTTAGCCCATTGGCATCGGGTTTGATGTTGCCATGGACTTCAATTGCGAGTTGTTGAGAAAATAATGACAGGCTATTCAATGCATTAAAGACATTTTTCCAGTCATTCACACTGCTAATATCATAGCGTTGACGTTCAACTTCTTGTTGTTGCCACGCTTTACGAAATGTATCGAGTAGATTTTGTTCTAGCAAAGGCTCTTGCCCATGGATGATCCATGCACCACGGGCTTCATTTACACGTTTTAAAGCTTGAACATAATCTAATTTCATAAACTGCGATTACGACTGTGCTTTCGGTAAACGATTTGCTGCAATTTGACGTGTAATCTGTTGAGCCACATCATCAATTACAATCTTATTTAAATAAGCTTCTTGTTGATTGTCTGTATTGACCGTTGCGACATCATATTGATAACTACGTGATGCAGTTAATGTGCGAGGTTCAGTAATTTTATTGCCTTGACGATCTTCAATTTGGAAAGTCACTGTTAGACGAAGCAAGACCTCAGTTAATTTTCCATTCAATAATTGACGGCGAGGCGTGTAGTCTAAAATGCGCAGTACATAAGCATCATTCGCATTACTCAGTTGTACACCTGTTGCACTCAAGTAAATGCTCAGACGATTTTCAAGCTCATCGGTATTGTCAGGTAAAACAAGATTTAATTTGTTATATACCAAAGGCGTTGCCGTTGGATTACTTCCTTTCAAATGGAAACCGCAACTGGCTAAGCCTGCACTTAGGCCTAATGTTAAAACAATCGCAGCGAAACGTTGAGCTATATGCATGCTTTGTCCTTATAATCTTCCAGCAAATATGGAAGATTTAATCTTGATAATTTGACCACATTTTAGAATCAAAGCCCGTTGAATGACAGCGGGCTTTGATGAGGTTTTGTTTCGATAAAGTTCACTCTCTCACTAGGAGAGGGAGTTTAAACAGAAAATTAAACCACTAAATTCACAAGTTTATTTGGTACAACAATTTCTTTCTTGGTCGGTCCAGTTAAGAATTGTTGAACTTCTGGTAAAGCTTTTGCTAAAGCCAATAAATCATCTTTTGAAATATCGACAGCGACATCTAACTTACCACGGAGCTTACCATTCACTTGTACAACAATCGTTTGTGTATTACGTGTTAATGCTGATTCATCCACTTGCGGGAAGGCAGCAGCTGTTAAGTCGATACCAAACTGAGTCAATAAAGTTTGACTGAGATGCGGTGCAAATGGAGCAAGCAAGGTTAATAATGTAGTAATTGCTTCGCGTGCTACAGCAGCATCATTATCATCTTTTGCTTCAAACTTGTTAGTTGCATTCAGCAACTCCATCAATGCTGCAATCGCAGTATTGAATGCATGGCGACGTTCGATGTCATCACCCACTTTTTGGATGGTTTCATGCGTTTTACGACGTAGATCTTGCGCATCTTTAGACAAGTTCGCAGTATCAATCGTCGTTGTTTGATTCCCCGTTTCCAAGAAACCAGCAGCTAAGCGCCATACGCGTTTTAAGAAGCGGTTCGCACCTTCGACACCTGCATCTGACCATTCTAAAGATTGATCTGGTGGTGCAGCAAACATCATGAATACACGTGCTGTATCTGCACCGTACTGATCAATAATTGCTTGTGGGTCGATCCCGTTGTTTTTCGACTTAGACATTTTCTCTTGTCCGCCGATGATAACTTCTTGACCATCACCTGAGTATTTTGCAGAAAGAATACGACCTTTCTCATCACGTTCTAATTCGATGTCAGCAGGATTAAACCAAGTCTTCTTACCATTTTCAGCTTCACGATAGAAGGTATCAGCTAACACCATGCCTTGAGTAAGCAAGTTGGTAAATGGTTCGTTACCTTGTACTACACCTTCATCACGCATTAATTTGTGGAAGAAGCGTGCATAAAGTAAATGGAGAATTGCATGCTCAACACCACCGATGTATTGGTTTACAGGAAGCCAGTTTTGAGCAGCTTCTGGTTTTACCATACCACCTGTAAAGTCAGGAGATGCATAGCGCGCATAGTACCAAGATGATTCTACGAAAGTATCCAAGGTATCTGTTTCACGGCGTGCATCGCCACCACAGCAAGGACATTTGGTCTCATAGAATTCAGGCATTTTATTTAATGGGTTACCAGAACCATCTGGAACCACATCAGTTGGTAATACCACTGGCAATTGATCTTCTGGCACTGGGACTTGACCACAAGTGTTACAGTTAATCATTGGAATTGGACAACCCCAGTAACGTTGACGAGATACACCCCAGTCACGTAAACGGAATTGAACCTTAGCATTTGCTAAATTCTGTGGTTCTAATTTCGCAAGGAAAGCATCAAATGCAGCTTGGAAATCTAAACCGTCGAACTCGCCTGAATTTACGAGTTTACCTTCTTTAGAGCCATACCATTCTTGCCATTCAGTTGCAGAGTAGTCTGCATCATCAGTACCTTTGGCATCAATCACTTGTTTGATTGGCAAATTAAACTTGTTGGCAAATTCAAAATCACGTTCGTCGTGTGCTGGCACAGCCATCACAGCACCTGAACCGTATGACATTAATACGTAGTTTGCGATCCAGACAGGAAGCTCATCACCAGTTACAGGATGTTTTACGAATAAACCTGTTGCCATGCCTTTCTTTTCGGCAGTCGCTAAATCAGCTTCAGCCACTGATCCCATGCGACATTCTTCGATAAATGCAGCCAATTCAGGATTGTTTTCTGCTGCTTTAAGCGCAAGAGGGTGCTCTGCTGCAACAGCAACATAAGTCACACCCATTAAGGTATCAGCACGCGTTGTGTAAACGGTTAAGCCATCAGCATAAATTTCTGTATTTGCAGATGGGAAAGTAATTTCCATTCCCGTAGAGCGGCCGATCCAATTGCGTTGCATGGTCAACACTTGTTGTGGCCAACCATCTTGCAAGGTGTCTAAATCATCTAATAATTCTTGTGCATAGTCTGTGATGCGGAAGTAATACATTGGAATATCACGTTTTTCTACCAATGCACCAGAACGCCATCCACGACCATTTTCAACTTGTTCGTTTGCTAAAACAGTTTGGTCAACTGGGTCCCAGTTTACTGTTGAGAGCTTACGATAAATCAAACCCTTTTTATAAAGCTGAACAAATAACCATTGTTCCCAGTGATAGTATTCTGGTGTACAGGTTGCAAATTCACGATCCCAGTCCACAGACAAACCCAATTTTTTTAATTGGTCACGCATATATGCGATATTTTCAAATGTCCATTTTGCTGGTGCAACTTGATGAGCGATCGCTGCATTTTCAGCAGGTAAACCAAACGCATCCCAACCCATTGGTTGTAATACCGTTTCGCCTTTTAGACGGTAAAAACGGCTGATCACGTCACCAATGGTGTAGTTACGCACATGCCCCATATGCAGTTTGCCACTTGGGTAAGGGAACATCGACAGGATATAGCGATGTTTGCCCTCTACAGTGTCTGCAACTTTAAAAACTTTGCGATTGTCCCAGTCTTGTTGAACTTGAGGCTCAATGGCACTTGCTTGATATTCGGAGTCAATGTGAGAAGTCGTCATAGGGATATGCGATACAACAAAAATTAAAGTTAAGATTGCCGCACAGCATAGCGCAAAATAGGGGCGAATGTCAGTTTTTAGAGCAAGATTTTATCTTCTGGATATTGAGTATCAGTGGTTCTATTTCAGTGCTTTTATCGATTTGATGTTCTTGAGTTGGTTAATTTCTCCGTGTTCTGTTGATCAGCTACTTCACTTTTTCGTTTGGTTTACTAAATATTACTATGATTAGATGAAAGATGTTTTTCATGGGGAAATAAGATTAGTCGTTTTATAGACGAATTAAGGTGATGTCTTATTTCATCACCTTAATCGAATTTTATTATTTAAAGTTTTGGCTGAACTTTTACACCTGAATTCGAAGATACATTTGGTGCTTCTACTGTTGGAACAGGCTTAGAATTATCGGTAGGCATATTCGTAGTCGATGAATTGTTTTGTTGATTTATATCGCTTTGTGGCGTTTGAGTTGCTTGTGTTGTTGTACTAGTTGGATTGCTGGAACTGTAGTTGTGGCTACCATAGGTTGTGACTTTATCTAAACGTTTTGCACCTTTTGGAGGTGGAGTGGCTGTGTAATGAGTGGAGCCACTAGCGTCGACCCATTTGTAATATTGCTGTGCATGGTTTTGACTAGAACTTAGAAGCATAACTGTCGCTGCTAAAGCGTATAAGCTTGTTTTTAAATGATTTGATGTCATATTTGATCTCCCCAAGAGAATTTTGTCTACATTCGATCAAAGTGCTTTTATGCGTGAATAACAATGCCTATTTTTACTGAAAAAGAAAATAGTTATTTGATAAATGGAGTGGTACTACATTCAAAAAATGCGTGAATAGTGCTTAAAAAAGCAACAGCTAAAAAATATTCTTAAAAAACCTTTTCTTTGTTATTGACTTTGTATATGAAAGCAACAAAAATGCATGCTTTAGTTTTATATGCGTTTATTTGATCACCCTTCGGATAAATGTCATGGCTTGCAATGGACATTCTTTCTAGCCGAGAGAATGATTTTTTGAAATATGTTTATCCCAACATATTTTGATTCGAGATGTAATAACAGCTTATACGGCTGATGAGTCAGAAAATTTTTCCTATTGCAGCAAAAACGAGTAGAATACGCACACTTATAAAAAGTGCATAAAGTTAATGAATGAACACAGTTTATGTCTCCCATAAATTGTGCAAACACTAGGGTGAATCACGTTGGAACTTTTATCTGGTGGTGAAATGCTCGTTCGTGCGCTTGCGGACGAAGGCGTAGAGCATGTTTTTGGTTATCCAGGCGGCGCAGTTTTACATATCTATGACGCGCTATTTCAACAAGACAAAATTAATCATTACCTTGTACGTCATGAGCAAGCTGCTGGTCATATGGCAGATGCATACTCACGCGTAACGGGTAAAACAGGTGTAGTGCTCGTCACTTCAGGACCTGGTGCAACAAACACAGTTACTCCAATTGCAACGGCATATATGGACTCAATCCCAATGGTGATTTTGTCTGGTCAAGTTGCGACTCATTTAATTGGAGAAGATGCATTCCAAGAAACAGATATGGTTGGTATTTCTCGTCCAATCGTAAAACATAGTTTCCAAGTGCGTCATGCTAGTGAAATTCCAGCAATTATCAAAAAAGCATTCTATATCGCTTCATCTGGTCGTCCAGGTCCAGTTGTGGTTGATATTCCTAAAGATGCGACTAACCCAGCAGAGAAATTTGCTTACGAATATCCAGAAAAAGTGAAAATGCGCTCTTATCAACCGCCTTCACGTGGACATTCAGGTCAGATTCGTAAAGCAATTGATGAATTAATTACTGCTAAACGCCCAGTTATTTATACTGGTGGTGGTGTTGTTCAAGGTAATGCTTCTGAATTATTAACAGAACTTGCGCATTTACTTGGCTACCCAGTAACAAATACTTTAATGGGTTTAGGTGCTTTCCCTGGCGATGATCCACAATTTGTGGGTATGTTGGGTATGCATGGAACTTATGAAGCAAATATGACGATGCACAATGCAGATGTCATTTTGGCAATTGGTGCGCGTTTTGATGACCGTGTAACCAACAACCCAGCTAAGTTCTGTCAAAATGCTAAAGTCATTCATATTGATATTGACCCAGCAACAATTTCGAAGACGATTATGGCGCATATCCCGATTGTGGGTGCTGTTGAGCCTGTCCTTCAAGAAATGTTGGCTCAGTTGAAACAAATGAATGTGTCAAAGCCAAACCCAGAAGCTATTGCTGAATGGTGGTCACAAATCAATGAGTGGCGCAAAGTCCACGGTTTGAAATATGAAACACCAACTGATGGTTCAATGAAACCACAGCAAGTGGTTAAAGCTTTGTGCAAAGTTACAAATGGTGAAGCGATTATCACGTCTGACGTGGGTCAACATCAAATGTTTGGTGCTTTGTATTATACATATAAGCGTCCACGTCAATGGATCAACTCTGGTGGTCTAGGTACCATGGGTGTTGGTTTACCATATGCGATGGCAGCTAAACTTGCTTTCCCAGATCAGCAAGTGGTTTGTATTACTGGTGAAGCATCGATTCAGATGTGTATCCAAGAGTTATCAACATGTAAGCAGTATGGCTTAAATGTGAAAATTCTTTGCTTAAATAACCAAGCTCTAGGCATGGTTAAACAATGGCAAGATATGAACTATGAAGGACGTCATTCAAGTTCATACGTTGACTCATTACCTGACTTTGCCAAGTTAATGGAAGCTTACGGTCACGTTGGTATTCAAATTGACCACGCAGATGAGCTTGAATCTAAGCTTGCAGAAGCGATGGCGATTAATGATAAATGTGTGTTCATTAATGTCATGGTTGACCGTACCGAGCATGTTTATCCAATGCTTATTGCAGGCCAGTCGATGAAAGATATGTGGTTAGGTAAAGGGGAGCGCACGGCATGAGACACATTATCTCTGTACTTGTAGAAAATGAAGCAGGTGCGCTTTCTCGTTTGGTCGGTTTATTCTCTCAACGTGGTTACAACATCGAGACTTTAAACGTTGCTCCAACTGAAGATGAAACTTTATCTCGTTTGACGCTGACAACTTATGGTGATGATCACAAAATCGAGCAGATCACAAAACAACTGAATAAATTAGTTGAAGTGGTTAAGGTGGTTGATTTGTCAGAAGGTGCACATATTGAGCGCGAGCTTATGTTGATTAAAGTGAAAGCTTTAGGTGCAGCTCGTGCGGAAATTAAGCGTACAGCTGATATTTTCCGTGCTCAAATCGTTGATGTAACACCGACGACTTATACGATTCAAATTGCTGGTACGACTGATAAGATCGATGGTTTTATTGATGCACTTGCTGAGAATACAATTTTAGAAGTTGTACGTTCTGGTGTGTCAGGCATCGCACGTGGTGAAAAAGTTTTAAGTATTTAACGCTTCCCCAGTTCTGCATATAGAAATGGAAGAATTGGGAAGTTTCAAAGGATCTATCCTTGTATAACAAGGGAAATGACAAAAATTTTAGCGGAGAAAACAGATGCAAATTTTTTACGATAAAGACTGTGACTTATCAATCATCCAAGGCAAGAAAGTTGCAATTATTGGTTATGGTTCACAAGGTCATGCTCACGCACTTAACTTGAAAGACTCTGGCGTAGACGTAACTGTTGGTTTACGTGCTGGTTCAGCATCTTGGAAAAAAGCTGAAAATTCAGGTCTTAAAGTTTCTGAAGTGCCAGCAGCTGTTGCTCAAGCTGACTTAGTTATGATCTTGACTCCAGATGAGTTCCAAGCTCAACTTTATCGTGATGTAATTGAACCAAACATCAAAGAAGGTGCAACTTTAGCATTTGCTCATGGTTTCTCTGTTCTTTATAACCAAGTTGTTCCACGTAAAGATTTAGACGTAATCATGGTTGCTCCAAAAGCACCTGGTCACACTGTACGTTCAGAATTCCAACGTGGTTCAGGTGTTCCTGATCTTATCGCGATTCACCAAGATGCTTCTGGTAATGCTCGTAATGTTGCACTTTCTTATGCTTCAGGCGTAGGTGGTGGTCGTACAGGTATCATCGAAACTTCATTCCGTGAAGAAACTGAAACTGATTTATTCGGTGAACAAGCAGTTCTTTGTGGTGGTGCTGTTGAATTGGTTAAAATGGGCTTCGAAACTTTAGTTGAAGCTGGTTATGCACCAGAAATGGCTTACTTCGAATGCTTGCATGAGCTTAAATTGATCGTTGATTTGATGTTCGAAGGCGGTATCGCTGACATGAACTATTCAGTATCTAACAATGCTGAATACGGTGAATACGTAACTGGTGTTGAAGTAATCAACGAACAGTCACGTGAAGCAATGCGTAATGCATTGAAACGTATCCAATCTGGTGAATATGCGAAAATGTTCATCCAAGAAGGTGCGTTGAACTACCCATCTATGACTGCTCGTCGTCGTCAAAATGCAGCACATGGTATTGAAGTAACGGGTGCTAAATTACGTGCGATGATGCCTTGGATTCAAGCGAACAAAATCGTTGATAAAGAGAAAAACTAATTTTTTAGTTTAATCTTTGAAGAGCCCTTGTTTATACAAGGGCTTTTTTATTGCATCACTTAAAGTGCTGTATCTTGTGATGATAGCCTAATCTTGCAGTTTAGGTCGTTGAGTTAATTCTCGCGGCTCGTATGGAAGTAAGCAGAATTTTTAAGATGTTACTGAGAGTATAAAAAATAAATTACCTGATAAGGAGTGTAGTCACTTATTTGCTTTCAGTATAAAAAACTTCATATTCTTAGTCTTTTTTAATAACAGAGTTATAACAAACAGCATGATAAAAAGGCATACTATATATATGTTTAAAGCATTTATTAAAGGTGAGTGTGTCTTTTATAATTGTTGATTGTTTTTTAAATTGAATGTACGACGGTTCAGCTTTTAGTATCTTATAATCAAAAAATTAACATCAAAATGTTTAGTTCAAATTTAATCTGAAATATGGTTTGAAAATTGCAGTAAAAAAAAGCAAGAATTTTCATTGGTTTGAAATGAATATGTGTTTTTATTCTATTGATTTTAAAAGCGAAAAAGACTTGACCTTATGCCAGATGATGTTATTGTTAAGGAAAGATTATGAATGCGAAATTTATATCTTTTTTGAGTGTGAAGGATCGTTCGGATTTTGAGCAATTTGCTCAGAAAATAAAAAAAAGTACTGAATAAGCATGGAAGTCCTTTATGGTACACGTTGATTACGATAGTACATTGGTCATCGTTTCCATTTTGGTTGCTATAGCAACTTGCTACGCAGCAGTTTCGATGGAAGAACTTGTTTTCAAACCTGCTTATAAAAAATTTGAAAAAAGTATTTTGATTGCAAGTGGTCTAATCTTAGGATTAGCGATATGGGCAATGCATTTTGTGGGAATGCTGGCTAGCCATTTGCCAGAAGGTTATCACTTTGATCTTAGTTTGACTGCATTGTCTTATTTAGTTGGTGCAGTGGCTTCTATATTTGCTGTGTGGTTAACAACTCGACCTACATTACCTCTTCCGCGATTGGTTTTAGGTGCTGTGTTTATGGGCTTAGGCATTTCAGGAATGCACTACACAGGAATGCTTGCACTCTCATTTACCGATCATCAACTACACTATGATCCACTTTTGGTCATTAGTTCGATCTTGATTGCAATTTTTGGCTCTGCATTAAGTTTTTGGTTTATTTTTAAATATAAGACAGCGACTACCCATCGTACAGTTTTGAAACTGACTATTGCTTTATTGATGGCATTTAGTATTGTGGGAATGCATTATACTGGAATGGCTGCGACATTATTTGATGAACGAGTAGCGATGATCTTAAGTGCTGCTCAAACTGATCAAAGTGTGCTGTTATTTATGATTATTTTTATTACGAGTTTAGTCTTTGTTGCTGGTTTCGCCGTTGCAGTTTTAGAAGCGAGACTAGAGGAGCGCAACCAACAATTAACAAAAATTAATCGCGAGTTAGCCAACCAATCTTCACATGATTCCTTAACTAAACTGCCAAATCGCTTATCCTTAACAGATTATGCTGAAGTAATTTTTAGTCATCATCGTTTAAAAGAACAAAAAGCTGCATTTTTATATATTGATTTAGATCGTTTTAAGTCTGTTAATGATGCTTTTGGACATCACATTGGTGATCAGTTATTAATACAAATGGCTAATCGATTACATCAGAAACTCGGCCAAAATCAAAAACTGTTTAGAATTGGTGGTGATGAGTTTGTTTTAATCTCAGAGCATACTGATGCAAATGAGGCGATAGAGTTAGCAGAAAAAGTTCTACATGCCATTCAAGAAAGTTATTCAATTGCAAATAAAGAGATAAATATTTCAGCCAGTTTGGGCATTGCGATTTATCCTGAACACGGTACGAATGTTCAAGATCTTTTGATCAATGCAGATGTTGCGATGTTGGCATCTAAAGATCAAGGACGTAATACCTTTACTATTTTCCATTCTGCAAGTGATCAACAAGATGTGCGTAGTCAATCCAAATTAATTAATGATCTTTATAAAGCTGTTGATGAACAACAGTTTATCTTATTTTATCAACCGAAATTTACGGTCAATTATGAAATTTGTGGAGTAGAGGCTCTGATTCGTTGGAAGCATCCAACTTTGGGATTGTTAACTCCGCAAATGTTTATAGAGGGAGCTGAGAAGACAGGTTTGATCATTCCAATGGGATATTGGGCACTTGAGCAAGCTTGCCAACAGATCCAAAAATGGGAACAGAGTAATAGTCCTTTTTATCCGATCGCAGTCAATCTTTCGGCTTTGCAATTTGAAAATAAAAAACTGTTTTGTGTATTAGAAAAGCTCTTAGATAAATATCAAATTCAACCTGAACATCTCATTTTAGAAATCACAGAATCAACTGCGATACATCATATCGAATCGAGTATTCGTACCTTAGAGCGATTGAGAAAGTTAGGGATTCGAATTGCAATTGATGATTTTGGTACAGGTTATTCGAGTTTTCTTTATTTAAAAGATTTACCAATCGATGAGCTTAAAATTGACCGCGGTTTTTTAATTGATTTACAGCCTAATTCGAAAGAAGAAGCAATCTTAGAAAGTATTATTCACTTGGCTGCGAAACTGGAATTGGTAGTGACTGCAGAAGGGGTTGAAACGCAGGAGCAAGCGGATATTTTGACACATCTTGGATGCAATCAATTGCAAGGATATCTGTTAGGTCGTCCTGTGAATGTTGAGAATCTAGTATTAAACCGAACTCATAACTTTGCTTAAACGACTGCGTTAAGCAGATTTGATGAGTTGTCAAACATTGAGCATAGACTCAATATTTGACAATCTTATTTGCTTTATTCAGAGCGTGGAATGAGCCAGTTGGTAATGACAGGCCAAACATGTAGAGGTGCTTGGCTTCCTGAAACCAACCCCATATGTCCTCCTGAAACAATCTCGAATTGCTTATCTTGACTGCTGATTAAATCCATTAATGGTTTGACCGCTTCAGCTGTGACGATAATATCAGTATCACCGCCAATCGCTAAAACTGAACAATCGATATCTTTAAAATAAGCGGTTTGCTCACCAAATTGAACCACACCAGTCGAAAGTTCGTTATCGATCCAAAAGCGCAAAATGATATCGCGCATTACACCCCCAGGATAGGCGAGCATATTGTCAACAAACGAACTTGAAGTTGCGTGATTAATGACAAACTGTCGATCGTTCAAATTTTTCAGTAATTGCCAATAATTTTTAAAATTACCCACGGGATCTGTGAGCTTAAATCCGAGCGTATTTTGCCAACCGTGAATATGAAAATAGCGGCTAGGAATTTGACGGATTCGGAAATTGGTATTGGTTCGCACCCATTGCGCTGGCGTGTTTAACTTTTGATAGAGCTTACCAATATAACCTGATTGATGGGTATTAATCGGTGATGCCAAAATCATTAAATTCTTAATATTTTTATCTTTAAATAATGAGGTATAGCAAAGGGAGATAGCTCCACCGAGACTCCAACCATACAGTGATAGTTGTTGCTGTCCGCTATGTTCACGAATTTTGCTGATAAAGTCAGGCATAAAGATTTTGATATAGGTGCCGAAATTGTATTTGGCTTGTCTACGGCTTGGTGTGCCCCAGTCAATCATATACACATCAAAACCTTGGCTTTGAAAATAACGAATTAAACTACGATGAGGAAACAAATCGAACACTAGGGTATTGGCTGCTAATGGGGGGATAATGACGAGAGGGACACGGTGTTTATTTTCACCTGTTTCTACATCTGCCTTGTAAAACCGTAAACTAATAATTTCACGTTCATAAACGACTTCAAAAGGTGTCTTTCCTGACAATGCCAGTTGATGTCCCCTCAAGAAACGATCCGCCGCATTTGAAAAAACTTGTGCAGCTTGTTTACCCGCACGCGTTTTTAAGATGGATTGGGCTGTTTTAGAGTTAACAAAGGTATCTTTAACTTTAGGCAATTGAGTCATCGTGCAAGAACTCTACGGTTGCAACTGTGTAGCGGCATATTAGAAGAAAAAAAGCATTTGCTCACTGACTCATCTGCTTAACTTATTTTTGAAAATGATCAATTTCGAATATTGCATGGTCGTAAATTGCTCAAAAATACTTATTTAGGCATGGGGTGTATAGGGAAGTGAGCTTATTAATCTTAATATATGGTATTGCGCATATATGAATATTCATATATAAGATTACTATCATTAATTCAAAATGTTTGTACTCATTATGTCTACTCAACAACAAATTACGATTTATCACAATCCTGCATGTGGTACATCTCGAAATACACTCGGATTAATTCGCAATACAGGTATTGAACCTATCGTGATTGAATATTTACTGAATCCTCCTTCAAAATCTGAACTTATTCAATTGATTAGTGATGCTGGTTTGTCTGTAAGGGCTGCGATCCGTACGAATGTTGATCCTTATCGTGAACTTGATTTGGATCGTGAAACTTGGACAGATCATGAATTAATCGAATTCATGCTTGAACATCCTGTTTTAATTAATCGTCCTTTTGTTGTGACGAGTCAGGGTACTCGTTTATGCAGACCATCGGAGTTGGTACTGGATATTTTACCAGTTGCACAACAAGGTGCTTTTTCCAAAGAGGATGGTGAACAGGTGATTGATGAAAATGGTCAGCGTGTTAATTAAATAATAATTCAGTATTTGAGGTTGGAAATGGATCGAGTGAATTTCTTTAAGTGTTTGTCTGATGAAACACGTCTCAGTATTGTCACTTTGGTGGCGGAAAATAAAGAACTATGTGTTTGTGATTTGACTGAAAAATTAAACTTGAGCCAACCAAAAATTTCGAGACATTTAGCCTTATTAAGGTCATCTGGCTTACTACAAGATCGAAGACAAAGTCAGTGGGTGTATTACAGCATCAATCCAGAACTGCCGATATGGTGCCATGATATTTTGGCTCTTTTAGTCAACGGTTCATCCTCAACTAGTCAGGATTTATCTACTTTATCTCTAAAAAGTTATTGTGAGTAATTAGAATATGAAATTTCTATTTTTATGTACTGGAAATAGTTGCCGTAGCATTTTGTCAGAGGTGTTATTTAATCATCGTGCACCAGCAGGTTGGAAAGCATATAGTGCAGGAAGTAAGCCATCTGGCCAAGTTCATCCTTTGACGATCGAGACTTTAGAAAACTTAAATCTATCAACTGAGGGTTTGTGGAGCAAAACGATTGATGACTGTGAACAATATCAACCTGATGTGGTAATTACCGTATGTGATTCTGCAGCACAAGAAGCTTGTCCTCTTTATTTAGGTGGAGCGATCAAAGCACATTGGGGTTTAGCAGATCCTTCGCATTTAGACTTGCCGAAAGAAGAAAAATTAAAGGCCTTCCAAGTGACTGTTGATCATATCAATCGCCGTTTAGATGCTTTATTTGCAATGGATACTGAAAGTATGACTCGTCCAGAGTTAATTGCTGCGATCAATAAAATTTCTGAGATTGAATGAGAACATCATGGCTCAACAAAGGTTATCTTTTCTAGATCGTAATCTTACGCTTTGGATTTTTATTGCCATGGCACTAGGAATAGCCATCGGTGTATTTTTCCCTCAGGCTTCGGTAACGCTCGATAAAATGAGTGTCGACTCCGTCAATATTCCTATCGCGATTGGTTTGATTTTGATGATGTATCCACCTTTGGCAAAAGTGGATTATGCTGCTTTACCAGAAGTGTTCAAAGATAAAAAAACTTTAACTTTATCTTTGGTGCAAAACTGGTTGATTGCTCCAGTATTAATGTTTGTACTCGCAATTGTGTTTTTACATAATTATCCTGAATACATGACTGGACTGATTTTGATCGGTTTGGCACGTTGTATTGCAATGGTTTTAGTTTGGAATGGTTTAGCCTGTGGTGATAACCAATATGTAGCAGCACTTGTTGCATTTAATAGTATCTTCCAAATTTTATTCTTCAGTACTTATGCGTGGTTATTCCTAACTTTCTTACCACCGTATTTTGGCATTGCAGGACAAGTCATTAATGTTGACTTCTGGACCATTACGCATGCGGTGTTGGTATATCTTGGGATTCCATTTTTTCTTGGTTTTATGACACGATTGATCCTCGTCCGAGCTAAAGGCTTAGATTGGTATCAAACTGTTTTTTTACCAAAAATTAGTCCTTTGAGTCTGCTTGCTTTACTTTTCACAATTGTCGCGATGTTTAGTTTGAAAGGTAGTGATGTTGTGAGCTTACCTTTGGACGTAATCCGTATTGCAATTCCTCTGACGATTTACTTTGTGGTGATGTTCTTCATTAGTTTCTTTATGAGCAAATGGATGGGCAATGACTATCCTAAAACGACTGCAATTTCGTTTACTGCAGCAGGCAACAATTTTGAATTGGCGTTAGCTGTTGCTATTGCAACATTTGGTTTAGCTTCGCCTGTGGCGTTCACTACAGTGATCGGTCCTTTGGTTGAAGTTCCTGTATTGATTGCTTTAGTTAGTGTGTCCTTGTGGTTAAGAAAAAAGTATTTTAAATCGGTGTAATGGTGATGAGTCTTCCAAATATTGATATGAGTCTGCTTGATCAGCCTACTTTAGAGAAAGTACAGGCAAAAGCGTTAGACCATGCTCCAAGAATTTTATTGTTGTATGGTTCTAATCGTGAGCGCTCTTACAGTCGCTTAGCTGTGATGGAAGCAGGGAGAATCTTAGAGCAATTTGGTGCTGAGGTTAAAATTTTTCATCCTAAAGGATTGCCACTGCCAGAAGATGCAGATACTGAACATCCGAAAGTGAAAGAGCTACATGAATTATTGGCTTGGGCTGAAGGTATGGTTTGGTGTTCACCTGAACGTCACGGTTCGATGAGTTCAATCTTTAAGTCACAAATTGATTGGATTCCTCTCGCGGGCGGTGCGATTCGTGCAACGCAAGGTAAAACACTTGCTCTGATGCAGGTCAGTGGTGGATCACAGTCATTTAACAGTGTAAATCAAATGCGCATACTTGGTCGTTGGATGCGGATGATTACCATACCGAACCAATCTTCTATTCCAAAAGCATTTTTAGAGTTTGAAGAAGATGGGCGTATGAAACCTTCTGCATATTACGATCGAATTGTTGATGTGATGGAAGAGCTTTATAAATTTACACTTCTTACACGAGGACAAAGCAAGTATTTGACAGATCGTTATTCTGAACGCAAAGAATCAGCTGAAGAATTGTCTAAACGTGTGAACCAAAGAAGTTTGTAAAAAAAACTTTACTCGATGTTTGTGATGTGATGAATATTTAAAACGAACCGCTCATTTCAATTGAGCGGTTCGTTTTTTTAATTTAATGCATTCGTTTATGAGTTAAAACTTTTCTCTCACCCAACCGTAAGCTGCTGCAAATGGTAATGCTGTTCTAGCAAGATATGGAACATGCCACAAACCGCCGTGATTAGCATTTTCCATAATGAGATCAAGTGGATGATCCAATACTTTTTTAGGATTGGTTGCACTTTCTGGATTGTTTAAATCATGAACCCATAAGGCTGCCATAATTGCATTGGTGGTTTCAGGACTAAAAGTCTCAACTTTAAATAAATCAGCACCAGAAAAAGCAGCTTTGAGGATAGGATTCTTTACGACAGAGTGAGTTGTAGTGGATGGAGCAATATTAATCACTGTTTTCTGACCACGAGCTCGTGTAGTAATTGCAAACCATTGCTGTAATCGTTTTGCCAAGGCATAGTTAGGCCCTTGTTCAATCACCATACAATCTGAAATACCATATTGCTGACCATTATCACATTCAATCAACTGATTAAAATTCGGCTTAAAAAAGTTAGACAATGAAATTTTGTGAATAGACTTAGTCAGAATTTTTTCGGCTACAGGACGCTGTTTTATACGAGATTGAATGGAATTCACCACTGTTTTGGGAATCGCATAAATATCGGTTGGTGTCAGCATAAACATAATACTGCTATCAGGCTTATGTTGGCTCACTTGCTCCATGATACTAATCATTGCCATAGAAACACGCACATGTTTTTCGCCATCTAAATAGGCGATCCCAGCTAAATCTAAGCTTTGTTCAAAGCTCTTTAACCAATTGGCAATTTCTGGAGTTTGAGTGAGTAAATTCGCCCCAAGTTGTTGTGTTCCATTTGCGCTCGTGTGTTGGGGGGCGATAAGCGTTGCATTACCTTGTTCTATGATTTTAGTAATTTTTTCCCAAATTTTGGTTTGGGGTAAATCAATAGCAACAATATTGGCGCGCCATTTTGCTAACCAACTTAATGGTCCAGCTTCAGAACCTGCGCCAAACAACACCATGGTGCGATTAGATAAATCAAACCATTCAGGATGTTGATTGAGTAAGCGTAGAGCTTTGGCATGAGTTGGCTCAATGACCTTTTGCTGCTCCCAAAGATCGATTTGTTGTAGTAAAGCGTCACCTTGTAATTTCTGACCTTGATAAGGGATAAACCACGGTTCTATCGTCGCATCGCCTTTACCTTTCAAGATGAACTGCTCAAAGGGTTGATCCTTAATCTTGATCATTGCATCAGACAAAGTATGACTTTGTTCTGCTCGATTGAAGGTAAATAACGCTTTGGCTTTGTCTAATCCTTTCTGAGCGATGGGAAGGGGATTCTTGACAGATTCAATACCCGTTTTAACTAATTCATGGAAATAAATTGGATAATTTTTTCTCCAGTTCTTCTCATTATTTAGTTGTAAAACATAAGGGGAATTTACACTTTGTAGTGCGGCTTTTAGTATTTGTTTTGCTGTGTGAGTGGTGCTCGGAGTTTTTTTTCCTGATTGAATTGGAAATTGTATACCATCATGAAGGGGTTCTATTTTCTTGCTCAATGTTGTACTCCATTTCATCTAAAATATTCGGCATCATTTCGAACATGTTAATAAGTTCAGACCCTAAAGATGATGGCAAAAAGTTTATTAATGAAATTGGAGGCGTATTTGATTGATATTGGACGTAATTTAGTGGGATTTAGGATATAAAAATGCCGAATTTGGGTTATTCGGCATTCTTTTTAGAGCAAGATTAAATGATATGAATCTTAAGGGTTAGATTGATATTCATTGATCACTTCGAGCGCAGCACGAAATGCCTCTTGCGTCGCTGGAGCGCCACAGTATGGAAGGCTATGCAATAAGACTTCTTGTATCTCTTCAACACTCGCCCCATTGTTTAAAGCACCACGTATATGACCTTTTAGCTCAGTTGGGCTTTTGAGTGCAGTTAAAAATGCAATGGTGACCAATGAGCGATATTTACGTGGCAATACACCTTCACGTTGCCAAGTTGATCCCCAAGCATGTTCATTAATCCAATCTTGGAGTGGTTGAGTAAAAGGAACAGTGTTGTCTTGAGCACGTTTGACAAAGCTTTCACCCATAACTTCAGTGCGAACTTTTAGTCCATTTTCATAATCTTGTTGTGACATGTTTTGACTCGTATAGAGATAAGAAATTATTGCAGTTATCCATAAATATGCACGTATAGTAACCAGTTTTATATCAATCTTAAAATAGCCCATTTTGAATTGAGTTGTTCTCACTCAATGTTTAAGGGAATTAATATTGAACTTGATTCGTTAATGGAAATACTGTTGAGAAGTTTTTATGTCTCAAAAACAATCGAAGTTGTGGATAAAACAAGACCTATCAACAATCAATAAACAAGTCTTCTAAATCTGCTACAATTGCGCCAATTTTGAATTCTCACTTTTTCAGTTAAGGTACATATTAAGCAATGTGTACATAACTGTGTACATATTGAAGATTTTTCTCATGAGTTTTAAAGATGAATTAGCGGCACAAGTTGCCCAACGACGCACATTTGCGATCATTTCCCACCCCGATGCGGGTAAGACCACCATGACTGAGAAACTGTTGTTATGGGGTAAAGCCATTCAGGTTGCGGGTATGGTCAAAAGCCGTAAGTCAGACCGTTCAGCGACATCTGACTGGATGGAAATGGAAAAAGAACGTGGAATCTCGATTACCACGTCTGTGATGCAGTTCCCTTATAAAAACCATACGATTAACTTACTGGACACACCAGGACACGAAGACTTCTCGGAAGATACATATCGGACTTTGACTGCAGTTGACTCAGCACTCATGGTGATTGATGGTGCGAAAGGTGTCGAAGAACGAACCATTAAATTGATGGAAGTGTGTCGTATGCGCGATACACCGATTATTTCATTTGTGAACAAAATGGACCGCGAAATCCGTGAGCCGTTAGAGTTACTGGATGAAATTGAAAATGTCCTCAATATTCGTTGTGTACCGATTACATGGCCTTTAGGTATGGGACGTGACTTTGCTGGAGTTTACAATTTGCTAGAAAACAAATTATATGTCTATAAAGCTGGTTTCGGTTCAACTATTACGGACATTGAAGTACGTGATGGTTATGATCATGCAGATATTCGTGAGAAAGTTGGTGAGTTGGCATGGGCTTCTTTCGAGGAATCGCTCGAATTGGTTCAAATGGCAAATGAGCCGCTGGATCGTGAATTATTCTTACAAGGTAAACAAACGCCAGTACTTTTTGGTACAGCATTAGGTAACTTTGCTGTTGATCATGTGCTTGATGCATTTATCAATTGGGCGCCAGAACCTAAAGCGCATCCAACTCAAGAGCGAACTGTAGATGCCAACGAAGAAGGATTTACAGGCTTTGTATTTAAAATCCAAGCCAATATGGATCCGAAACACCGTGACCGTATTGCCTTTATGCGTATTTGTTCAGGTAAATATGAAAAAGGTTTAAAAATGAATCATGTGCGTATAGGTAAAGATGTACGTATTAGTGATGCATTAACCTTCCTTGCAGGTGAGCGCGAACATCTTGAAGAAGCTTGGCCTGGTGATATTATCGGTTTGCATAACCACGGTACCATCCAGATCGGTGATACCTTTACCAGCGGTGAAAAACTTCATTTCACGGGTATTCCGCACTTTGCACCAGAAATGTTCCGCCGTGTTCGTTTACGTGATCCTTTAAAATCTAAGCAATTGCAGAAAGGTTTGAAAGAGTTGTCTGAAGAAGGGGCGACTCAGGTGTTCATGCCACAAATCAGTAATGATCTGATTGTTGGTGCAGTTGGGGTGCTACAGTTTGATGTGGTCGCATACCGATTGAAAGAAGAATATAAAGTTGACTGTATTTATGAGCCTGTAAGTGTTCATACCGTGCGTTGGATTCATTGTGATGATGAAAAGATTCTCAATGAATTTAAGAAAAAAGCGCATGATCAATTGTCAGTAGATGGTGGTGGTCATTTAACTTATCTTGCACCAAGCCGTGTTAATTTACAGTTAATGCAAGAGCGTTGGCCTGATATCCAGTTCCGTAACACACGTGAACACTAAAAGCCTTTTTAAGTCCCTCTTTAGATAAGAGGGACTTTGTCACAAGTCTTATAGATTTGAGTTTGTGATACTTCTCTCTTTAAAAAGGGAGGAATTAAAAAAATAAAGGGATGAACGATATGAATATTTTAAAACCATTTCTTGGCGCTAGTTTGATTGTTAGTGTGATGGCTTTAACGGCATGTGATCAACCCAAAAAGAATGAAGCTGGATCAGCAGACAAGACTGAACAACAAACTACAAATTTAGAAAAAGCAGAAGTTTTACCTTATTTGAATATGAAGGAAGCAAAGGCTGAGTATGCATTGCCTTTTTGTGAAAAGAAGAATTGTATTGATCTCGATATTCAAACGATAAAAACGCAAGATGAATGGCTAAATACATGGATTGCAAAAAATCAAGCCAACGTCATCCAGCAACAAATTGAACAAAATCAGAATTTGACATTGCAGCAGGCGATTAATGCCTATGTTAAAAAGTCAGATGAGTGGCAGGAAAAATATTCTAAAAATAAAGCCTATGAATTGCGCATGAATACGCGTATTGCTTCACAACGTAATCAGTATGTACTGTTACAGATTGGTGTAGATACTAAACAAGAAGATATTGCGGTCAAAGATCGTTATTACTTTTTTGTCGCTGATCGTAAGTTGCAGAAGAATTTAACCGTCCTCGATGTGATTCAAAAAAATCAGCAGAATGCGATGAATGAGATCGTTCAAACTCATTATCAAAAATGGATTGAAAAGCAGTCTGATGAAGTTAAAAAACAAATCCCTAAAAAATTATACTGGGGTCAATCAGATTGGTTCTTTGATAGCGAGGGGATTGGTTTGCATTACCGAGCGAATCAAATCAGTAAAGATGCGCCACAGCTTGATATTTATTTAACGACAGAACAAAGTAAACAGATGTTACAGCCTGAAATATATCAGCAAATGTTTTAGCAGTTGTTAAATACTCAGCACTGATTTTCGTATAGAAATTGCATGTACTTATGGCGAATTTGGCATAAGTTCGATAGCATTTAAATTCTCTTGTGTCATAACAATGCTTGTAGGTTTTAGATGAAAAAAGTTTTTCAATATAGCATTCTTGCATGTGCTGTTTTACTTGCAGCATGTCAACCAAAATCAGAACCTAAAGAGCCAGAAGATAAGCCACAAGATACAGTTGTGAATCAGACCTCAGAGCCTGTTCTACGTGGTGAAACGGTAAAACTAGCGGTGACTTTGCCTGAATGTAACGGCAACACATGTCCAGATTTTACGGTTGAACGCCTGCAAAGTAATTTTCCATTTATAGACCAATTACTTGATCAAGAAATTTTAGATCAACTCAGCAAAATGTTAGAAATCGTTGATGCAGATCAGGCTTCATCTACAGCGCAAGGCAGTGAGCAAACCAATCATTTAGATGTTCAAGCTCAGCAATATGCAAATGCTTTTATTAAAATCGATGAAGAATTGAAAGCATTAAGTAGTAGCCATCAAATTAGTTTGATGATTAAACCTAAGATTTTGCAGTCCAAAGGCACATTGGCAACTGTAGTTTTGAACAGTAGTAGTTACTTGGGTGGTGCACATGGTTCTACTGCTCAACGTTACTATAATTTTGATTTGAAAAACCAAAAACAAGTTCAGCTCAATGATTTGCTTCTACCTAAGCAAAAAGCAAAACTTGATAAGCTTGCACATGATGCGTTTAAAACATGGGTGATTGATTCAAAACTTGCCAATACAGCTGATGAATATGAACAGGCATGGCCATTCCAAGTAACAGATAATTACTTTTTGGGTGAGCAAGGTTTGATCTTGCAATATGGAGAATATGAAATTGGTCCTTATGTGGTCGGGCTGCCACGTTTGGTGATTCCTTTTGATCAATTACAGGATGTATTGAAACCTCAGTATTTACCAAAAGTTGAGACACCAGCGACTTCTACTGTAGCAGCAACGGACAAAAGTACGTCTTAATGCAACTTTTCGATACTCATACCCATTTTGATGTTGCCGATTTTGATCATGATCGGCAACAACTGGCTATTCAGGCAAAGCAGGTTGGGGTCGAAGCTTTAGTACTAATTGGTTTTATTGAATCTCGGTTTGATGAACTTATTCAAACTCACCAACAATTAAAAGCGTGGGAAAATGTCCCGCAATCCTATTTAGCTCCAGGCTTACATCCATTTTATATTGAACAGCATCAGTCATCCCATCTACATCGACTCGAACAGGTCTTACAACAATATGACTGTGTTGCGGTCGGGGAAATTGGTTTAGATACTTTTTTAAAAGAACATAAACAACCTGAATTGTTTGCCAAGCAACAAGACTATTTTAATGCTCAACTTGAGTTGGCAACTCGGTATCAAAAACCAGTGTTATTGCATATCCGCAAAGCCCACGCGGAAAGCCTAGCTATTTTAAAAGCACAAAAATTCAAATTTGGTGGTATAGCCCATGCTTTTAGTGGTGGCGTTGAGGAAGCTAAAGTGCTGATCAAACTCGGTTTTAAAATTGGTATAACTGGGCAAATTACTAATCCGAATGCAAAAAAATTACATCAAGTTGTGCAGGCGATAGGCGCTGAACATTTGGTGATTGAAACCGATTGTCCAGATATGACACCACTATGCTGTCAAACCTCTACAGAACAGCGTACTCGAAACACACCTGTGAATTTGCCTTATGTGTTAGAGAGTTTGGCACAAACGCTTGGACTATCGACAGAAACACTGGCACAACAATTGTGGAAAAACTCTTTGGTCGCTCTACATCTGGATTTTTAGAAGAATAAGAAAGCATTCCCAATAATAAGATAACTAAAAGGGAACATAAGCATTTTAAAACAAGGGTACATTAAATAGACAACTTGATAATAATCAAACTCGCCAATGCTGGGAGGGTAACCTAATGGCCAGATATAGCAAAATCAATAGTTTTAATGCATTAAAAACCTTAACTGTCGCTTCCAAATCTTATCAAATTTTTAGTTTGTCTAATGCCGCTCAAACGCTTGGTAATATCGATAGATTACCGAAATCCCTCAAGGTTTTATTGGAAAATTTATTGCGATTTGAAGATCAAAAAAGTGTAAAAGTGGAGCATATACAAGCTCTAGTAGATTGGCAAAAAACGAAAACTTCAGAGCAAGAAATTCAATATCGTCCAGCGCGTGTACTGATGCAAGATTTTACAGGCGTACCTGCTGTAGTTGACTTAGCCGCGATGCGAGCTGCAATGGCACAAGCAGGCGGTGATCCAAATCGAATTAATCCTTTATCTCCTGTGGATTTGGTAATTGACCACTCCGTGATGGTCGATCATTTTGCAGATGAAAATGCCTTTGCGGAAAATGTTGAAATCGAGATGCAGCGTAACGGTGAGCGTTATCAATTCCTCCGTTGGGGGCAATCTGCATTTAACAATTTCAGCGTCGTCCCACCGGGTACAGGTATCTGTCACCAAGTCAATTTGGAGTATTTGGCTCAAGCGATTTGGTTAGGTGACGATGATGGTGAGACATTTGCCTTTCCTGATACCTTGGTTGGAACAGACTCTCATACCACGATGATTAATGGCTTAGGTGTTTTGGGATGGGGTGTAGGTGGTATTGAAGCTGAAGCTGCAATGTTAGGGCAGCCTGTGTCGATGTTAATTCCAGAAGTGATTGGATTTAAATTGACTGGCAAGCTAAATGAAGGAATCACTGCCACAGATTTAGTACTGACCATTACTCAAATGTTGCGTCAAAAGGGCGTCGTTGGAAAGTTTGTCGAATTTTATGGAGATGGTCTCGCTGATTTACCTTTAGCTGACCGAGCGACGATTGCCAATATGGCACCTGAATATGGTGCAACTTGTGGTTTCTTTCCAATTGACGAGGTCACACTCGGATATTTGGCACTGACAGGTCGCCAACAAGATCGTATTGACTTGGTTGAGGTTTATAGTAAAGAACAAGGCTTATGGAGAAATGCTGGTGATGAACCGATTTTTACAGATACCTTAAGTCTCGATATGAGTACTGTGCAAGCGAGTTTGGCGGGTCCGAAACGACCTCAAGATCGAGTTTTACTTTCAGATGTTCCAAAAACTTTTAATGCGCTGATGGAACTCACGTTAAAGCCTGCCAAAGAAGCAAAAGAAAACTTAGAAAATGAAGGCGGTGGTGGAACAGCGGTTGCCGCTAAACAAGCCAATCTACCTCATGACAGTCCAACTTGCACATTGGATGGTCAAAGCTTTCAGTTAAATCATGGTGATGTGGTGATTTCTGCAATTACTTCTTGTACCAATACATCCAATCCAAGCGTGATGCTTGCCGCAGGTTTATTAGCAAAGAAAGCTGTAGAAAAAGGCTTACAGCGTAAACCATGGGTAAAAAGCTCACTTGCACCCGGCTCTAAAGTTGTCACAGATTATTTAGCTGCGGCTGGTTTGACGCCGTATTTGGATCAGCTTGGCTATAACTTAGTGGGTTATGGCTGCACCACATGTATTGGAAACTCTGGACCATTGCCTGAAGCTGTTGAGGAGGCCATTCAATGTCAGGATTTAAATGTCGCTTCTGTACTTTCTGGCAATCGAAATTTTGAAGGGCGGGTACATCCTTTAGTGAAAACCAATTGGCTTGCATCACCACCTTTGGTTGTTGCTTATGGTTTAGCAGGAAATATCCGCACCGATCTCACCACTCAACCGATTGGGCAAGGTAACAATGGCGAAGATATTTACTTAAAAGACATCTGGCCGAGTCAGGCAGAAATTGATCAGGTGCTGCAAAAAGTAAACACTGAGATGTTCCATAAAGAATATGCGGCGGTATTTGATGGAGATGAAACATGGCAGGCGATTCAAATTCCACAAAGTCAAACCTATGCATGGCAAAGTGACTCGACTTATATTCGCCATCCACCATTCTTTGAAACGATTAGCCAAGCTCCACCAAAAATTACCAATATTGAGCAAGCACGGATTTTGGCTGTACTTGGCGATTCGGTGACGACTGATCACATATCACCAGCGGGGAATATTAAAAAAGACAGTCCAGCTGGACGCTATTTGCAAGAGCAGGGCGTAGATGCAAAAGACTTTAACTCTTATGGTTCACGACGCGGTAATCATGAAGTGATGATGCGAGGTACATTTGCCAATATCCGTATCAAAAATGAAATGCTCGGTGGTGAGGAAGGGGGAAATACGATTTATATCCCAAGCAATGAGAAATTGGCAATTTATGATGCATCGATGCGTTATCAGCAGGATAAAACGCCATTAGTGATTATTGCAGGTAAAGAGTACGGTACAGGTTCATCTCGTGATTGGGCTGCAAAAGGAACTAATCTTCTTGGGATTAAAGCGGTGATAGCCGAAAGTTTTGAGCGTATCCATCGTTCGAATTTAGTTGGTATGGGGGTGTTGCCGTTACAGTTTGTTGATGGGCAGACTCGTCAAACTCTATATCTGACGGGACGTGAAGTAATTTCTATTCATGGTTTATCTGATGATATTCAACCCCATCAAACTTTAGATGTGAGTGTGATGCGCGAAGATGGTAGCCAAGACCAATTTAAAGTGTTATGTCGTATTGATACCTTAAATGAAGTGGAGTATTTCAAAGCAGGTGGTATTTTGCATTACGTGCTTCGAAATTTAATTGCTGCTTAATTTCAAATGGATTATGAATCAATAAAAAGATGAAAATTAGGTTTTCATCTTTTTATTTAAGTTTAAATGTTTTAGCAGTATGGTATCTGAGTTAAATCTCATGGAACGATAGCGTTGAATCAGTTACCTAAATATGTGTATTACCTACTCATTGCACAAGCATTCAATCTAATTGCCGCAGTATTGTCGGTTACGGTTTCTGCTATCGTCGGTTTAAAGCTTGCACCTACGCAGGCTTTAGCGACAGTTCCATATGGTTTGCAATTTTTGGCGATGCTATTAACAACCTTTGTTTTTTCATTTCTGATGAAACGATGGGGGCGCCATGTGGTATTTCAATTTGGTGTACTCTGCTTATTTGCGGCTGGTTTTTGGGGATATCAAGCTTTATTAAAATAAGATTTTTGGCTGCTGTGTCTTACACATTTTTCGCTTGGGCTTTTTCTATCTACAGCGAGTTTTTATCGTTTCGCAGCATCTGATCGTTTGTCATCTGAATTAATCCCCAAAGCGACTGCATTGGTGATTTCAGGTGGTGTAGTGGCAGCTGTAATAGCACCTGTATTAGCCATTCAATTTCAGAAAGTGAAGGGATTGCCAGATTTCACAGCAATTTATTTGATCTTCTGCGGATTGGCTTTGTTGTTATCGCCGATTTTGTATATATGGCATTCAAAACACAAATTACAACAAACTCCACAGCCAAAGGTTGAATCGCTGAATCGAGTAAAAATGTCAAAGCATCTGGTTGTTGCTGCGATTATTAGTGGAGCATTTGCATACTATATTATGAATGTGATGATGATTATGTCGTCTTTGCATTTAAAAGAGCATCACTCTTTTCATTACGCATCAATTTCAATCCAGTTGCATGTTTTGGCAATGTTTGTCCCATCATTCTTTGTGTCAAAGCTAATTCAACGTTGGGGAACCCATACGATTATTTATACGGGTTTTATTTTATTAATGTTGTCTGCATTTATACCGATGATGGGACAAGCAGGTATCTTTATTAATATCGCTTTGATTGTTTTAGGTGTGGGATGGAACTTTGCTTATTCTGGTGCTTCGACATTATTGGCTGGATTGGAAGAACAACAAAAGCATCGTGTTCAAGGAATCAATGAAACGGTGATTGCATTATTCGCCACTTTAGGTGCTTTTTTACCTGCACCAATCCTCACTAGTCTGGGATGGAATAATGCAAATTTATTGGCGCTTTCACTCACCTTTGTTGTGCTTTTAGTCTTGATTGGTTTGAGTCGTCGACAGCATGCACAAGTATCATCAATGTAGCCTAAATTTGGATAAACACGCTAAAATAGCTGCTTAACTCTTAGCTGTAGAATTTTTTACGATGACTGATCTCCAAAATGATGAATATGACCGCCGTTTCGCTGGTGTGGCTAAAATTTATGGAGAAAGTTCATTTAGTTATTATGAAACTAGTCATATCATGGTGATTGGTATAGGTGGTGTAGGCAGTTGGGCAGTGGAAGCTCTCGCTCGTTCAGGAATTGGTGAGCTAACTTTAGTGGATATGGATGTCGTTGCTGCATCAAATATCAATCGTCAATTGCCTGCGATGACTTCTACTTTAGGACAAGAAAAAATTGAAGTCATGGCAGAGCGTTGCAGACAGATCAATCCACGTATTAAAGTGAATGTAATTGATGACTATTTGACACCTGAGAATGTCAAAGAAGTTCTAGATCCCGTTCCTGATATCATTTTAGATTGTATTGATGATGTCAAAGCCAAGCTGGCGTTAATGCTACATTGTCGTTTTAACAAGATTCCGTTAATCGTGTCTGGTGGAGCTGGTGGTAAGCTTGATCCACTTAAAATACGCGTTGCAGACTTATCAAAAACAGAACAAGATCCAATGCTTGCTAAGTTACGTGCTCAACTTCGTTCAAAAGGTATTTGCAAAAAGCCGAAAGAAAAATTTGGAATAACTTGCGTCTATTCTATCGACAATCCGTTTTCAAGTGCTGATGTCTGTCCTACGTCACTCGGGCAGAGCCCTCATCTTGCGCCTGGACAAAGCGGTGCTTTGTTTAATCCAGGCTCAGGATTGCGCTGTGGCGGTTATGGTTCGGCGGTTGTAGTAACATCGAGTTTTGCAATGGTTGCTGTGGCTGAAGTACTGAAAAAACTCGATAAGATGAGGGCTTAGGAAAGCCCTAAAATTTAAACTTGCGGGTATTGCGGTGCTAAACGGTAATAGCTATAAGTCACGTTAGGGTCTTTATAAACATCATAACTGGTTTGCTTGAAGTCTGAGACCCATTGTGAACCTGTAAAGCCTGCAATATGTCCATAACGATGTTTTTTAGTGCGATGGATAATATAGATATCGCCAGGTTGCGGGTTGTTAAACTCTGGTTTGATTTTTTGATAGCCAATTTGTTGAAGAGTACGTCCCCAATCCGATGCTGCTACAGGATGCTGAACAATTTTAGCTCCTGCGGATTGCAATGCAATTCTAACGAATTTAGCACATTGAGATGAACTTCGATAAGATGCTCGTTTGGTGAGCTTTTGAGAAAATTTGTCGACATCAATTGTGTGTATTGATGCTGGTTTTGGCATTTCTCGATAAGGGATGACCAACTGTTGTGCAGGTGGGTGCATCATGCTGTGGTCAACTGAGGGAACATCATAAATCATTGTAAATCTCTACCGCATTTTCAAAACAACTGAACGTGTGCCAGAATCTGTACGCGGCACATAGTAAGCGATAAATCTCAAAAAGACTAAAATGTAATGTAATAATATAACAATTTAAGCTGTTGATAATGAACTTACGAAAAAAACTTAATGAAGATTTTCTTAATTTTAAGTAGTTTATAAACGCGAAAATTTAAATTTTAATATTTGTAAAATGATGTTTCTTAATGTGATGAAGTTGGCGTTTTTGAGCATCAATCAAACTTGATGCTCTCGAAGATAATCTTCAGTTCTTTGCATTGCTGCTTGGATATTTTGAATCGCATTTTCGATATCAGTTATGGTCTTTGCATTACCACCACTGAGAGATTGGCGCCACTTACGTGCACCAGGAAGATTTTGAAATAATCCTAGAATATGGCGAGTGATAATAGAAAGGGGAGCACCTTCAGCAACACGTTGATGAATATAAGGCATCATTTGTTGCATGATGTCAAAACGATCGGGTGCATCCAAATTCCAAAGTTGTCCCAACTCAGCTAGTAAATAAGGGTTGTGATATGCCTCGCGACCAATCATTACACCATCGACATGTTGTAAGTGTTGTTTGGTTTCTTCAAAAGTTTTGATGCCACCATTGATTTCAATAGTGAGGTGCGGGCGTTCTAGCTTGAGACGATACACGTCCTCGTAACGCAGAGGCGGAACTTCACGATTTTCTTTGGGTGACAAACCTTGCAAGATCGCAATGCGTGCATGCACGATAAAATGCGTACATCCTGTAGCTGCTACAGTATCGACGAAGTGCAGCATTTCTTCATAAGACTGCATATCATCAATTCCAATACGATGTTTTACCGTGACAGGAATTGAGACGGCTTTTTGCATACTGTGAATGCATTCTGCAACTAGATTTGGTTCTGCCATTAGACAGGCACCAATTTTATTATTTTGAACACGATCACTCGGACAGCCGACATTTAGATTGACTTCGTTATATCCCCAATCTTCAGCCATTTTAGTGCAAGTTGCTAGCTCCTGTGGATTTGAACCACCCAGCTGTAATACGATTGGGTGTTCTTGATGATTAAAATCCAAATGACGATTTGCACCGCCATAAATAATTGCACCTGTAGTCACCATCTCAGTGTAAAGCACTACATTTGGATTAAATAAACGAGCAAAGAAACGATAATCTTTTGTTGTCCAATCCATCATCGGGGCTACGCTGATTCTCGGAGATTGAGTGTTTTCAATGTTTTTGTTAATAGTCATTAAAAATCATACCTTTAATCTATATTCTGCAACCTGCGAGAATTTGTTTGAACCTGTGTTTAGGTGGGTGAATCCGTTTGCATTTACACCAAATTTTACACCATAATAGAAAAAATAGCTTTTGGTGTAAATTATGGGTTCAATTACAGCAAGGAAAGGTGCAGATGGTAAAGTTAACTATCGTGCTGCGATTCGAATCACTCGAAAGGGCTTTCCTGCTTTTTCTGAAAGTAAAACATTTCACTCAAAGAAATTAGCTGAAAACTGGATTAAGAAACGAGAAGTCGAAATTCAAGAAAATCCTGATATTTTGCTTGGCAAAGAAAAGTTGATTGATCTGACCTTATCAGATGCCATAGATAAATATTTGGATGAAGTCGGGAGCGAGTACGGAAGGACGAAACGCTATTCTCTGCTCTTAATTAAGAAGCTACCAATTGCGCGCAATATTATCACAAAAATAAAATCAGTACATTTGGCCGAGCATGTGGCTTTAAGGAAGGGTGGAATTCCGTACCTCGATCTTGAACCTATTGCGACTAGTACACTGCAACATGAGCTTTTACATATCAGAGGTGTTCTTTCTCATGCTGCTGTTATGTGGGAAATGGATATTGATTTAAATAGCTTTGATAAGGCTACTGCTCAGTTAAGAAAAACACGTCAAATATCCTCCAGTCAAAAAAGAGACCGACTGCCTTCGAGAGATGAATTGATTGCATTGACGAAGTATTTTGCAGAACGATGGAAGCTAAATCGTTATGGCTCTAAATACCCAATGCATTTGATTATGTGGTTTGCAATTTTCTCATGCAGACGTGAAGCTGAATTAACACGATTGTATCTTCGAGATTATGACCCACATCATTCAACGTGGAAAGTGCATGATTTAAAGAATCCTAATGGTTCTAAAGGTAATTATAAGTCATTTGATGTACTTAATCCTTGTAAGGAGCTGATCAAAAGACTGAAACATTCAGAAGTTCGAGAACGGATGCTAAAGCTTGGACATAATGAAAATTTGTTATTGCCTTTGAATCCCAAAAGTTTGGGTAAAGAGTTTAGAGAAGCTTGTAAAATTTTGGGGATTGAAGATTTACGATTTCATGACTTGAGACATGAAGGCTGTACTCGATTAGCTGAACAGAGTTTTACTATTCCTGAAATTCAGAAAGTAAGTTTGCACGATTCTTGGGGGAGTTTACAGCGTTATGTATCAGTGAAAGCGAGAAGAAATATATTACAGTTGGAGGAGGTGCTACGTCTCATCGATGAAACGTAGCAAAATCTTTGGATGCCTCTGAATATTGCTTATCCAAGACAGCAGCAAGATCCTTAATGTGTACCAAAAATGGAGCACGTTTACTTTTATCTATTTTGAATACTGAGAAGGGGAATTGTTGATTATTCGCTTTTCTCAGTGCTTCGGCTTTGCTGAGGTGGGGATAATAGTCAGAAACTACTGTCATTAGTTCAACGGTCATAGAACGATACTTTATAAAAAGTAGTTCGGTAGTATTAATTTGAAAGCAATTCATGAAGTGGGTATTCCATACATAAAACTTTTTTAATTTGAATGGGTCACCTTTGAAGTAAGGCTGACCATCCCTATGTCTTAATCTTATTTTTTTGATGTAGGTCTTTATGTAATACTAATAATTAGAAATAATATTTTACTAGAGTTGTGGTATAACATATTGAAAACTATTATTTAGATTCATAAATGAGAAATTGCACACTTCTTGATTTTGAGCAATTGCAGGATGAAATTCTGAATTGCTTTTTGGATCATGCTGGACGTTTTTTAAGAGAACATAAAATAATAAGCGATCCTGACCCAAAGACTGAGTTTGAAGCGTCAGAACGCGAATTTTTGGTTGAACTGATGGTAGAGCATAGCCTAATGCAGTTCTTTGGTGAAACGTATTCGGTACAGGACTTGCTGAATTTGCTTGGTCAAATTAATACGGTAATAGAGGGGATTCGTGATTATAGACAGCAGCAGATTAATGAGAAATATTCTGAAATATTAAATAAATATATTGAGTTGGTTGTTGATGAAGGCGGTAGAGTCTACACCTACAACCCGAGTTTGAAGCGTAGAATCAATGGAATTTTGAATATAAGAAAACGATATGCGCCGCTGTTGCATAAAAAGCTTGAAATATTCTATTCAGAATTAACTGGTTATGCTCAAAAAAATGGCAGATTTAAAAATGCTTCGCAGGCAGTACAACTGATTTTACCCACGCTGCAAATCAAGTTTAGAGAGTTTGATTTGCAATGGGTTCAAAGCAGATTAGAGACAAATAAACGGAAAATTTTAGATTTAACAGAAGCCAGAAAAAATAACGAAAATAAAGACACCTGTGAAGATGATGATTTTGGTGTGTCATTTAAAATTCAGGATAGAACCTATCTAAACCAGATCAGGGAATTACAGAATGAAAATAAAAAATGGGAACAGTTTCTACAGCATCCAGAGCGGTATTTTCCACAGCAAAAGCAACTCCCATTTAATACAGCATATTGCGATGAAGTGCTGGTCAATCACTTAAGGCGTCGTCCTGATTTATTGAAAGAGATTATCCAAGTTCAATTATGGGTGGTGTTTCAAAAAGTATGCTGAAAAAAACAATATGGCTTTTGATAAAATAGAGGTATGAAAATAACGCTACAAATCAAATGTCCTACCTGTCTAAGTAACAATATAAAGAGAAATGGCATCAAAGTAGATGGGAAACAAAACCATCAATGCAAAGATTGCAAACGTCAGTTTATTGGTGATCATGCATTAAGCTATCAAGGGTGTAACTCAGGTATTACCGGCAAGATATTACATTTAATGGTCAGAGGAAACGGTGTAAGAGATATTGCTGAAGTCGAGCGTATCAGCATTGGCAAGGTATTACGAACCTTAAGTGAATCGATCTATCAGATTCAGCCTAAACAAAGCAACTACGAATGTCTTGAAGTCGATGAACTCTGGACTTTTGTAGGGAATAAGAAAAATAAACAATGGCTTATTTATGCCTACCATCGAGAATCTGGAGAAATTGTTGCTTATGTTTGGGGTAAGCGGGATTTAGCAACGGTTCAACGTCTTAAAGCTAGACTTAAAAAGCTTGGGGTTCAATATGCTCGAATTGCGAGTGATCCCTGGGATAGTTTTATCACAGCATTTCAATGTTGCAAGCAAGTGATCGGTAAGTTTTTTACCGTCGGTATTGAAGGTAACAACTGTAGAATTCGTCATCGAATCAGGCGTGGATTTAGGAGAAGTTGCAACTTTTCTAAAAAGCTCGAAAATCATTTTAAAGCCTTTGATTTGACTTTCTTTTACCTTAATAACGGATTTGTTTAACGCCAGCATACTTTTTGAAACACCACC
>NZ_JAKTID010000030.1:0-3769 GCF_027854795.1 Acinetobacter sp. AOR34_HL
TTAGGGGCGTCGCCAAGTGGTAAGGCAGCGGGTTTTGATCTCGCCATCCGTTGGTTCGAATCCAGCCGCCCCTGCCATATCTTTAGACAGACTTGTTTTATATTGATACCTGTTCAATCATATTGACATTATCATGCAAAACGATTAAAGTTCTGCCGCATTAGGGGCGTCGCCAAGTGGTAAGGCAGCGGGTTTTGATCTCGCCATCCGTTGGTTCGAATCCAGCCGCCCCTGCCATCCAAATTCATTATAAGCCAACCGCCAAGGGTGCTTCATGCCCAATCTTGTCGTTTTTAGTGGAAGTGCTCATCCACAGTTCGCCCAAAAAGTCGTAAGCCATTTACATATTCCACTCGGTGCTGCTTCTGTAAGCAAGTTTTCTGATGGTGAAATTTCAGTTGAAATTACTGAAAATGTTCGTGGTAAAGACGTTTTTATCGTTCAATCTACTTGCGCACCAACCAATGATAACCTTATGGAAATCTTGGTAATGGCAGATGCTTTGCGTCGTGCAAGTGCTGGTCGTATTACTGCAGTTATTCCTTATTTTGGCTATGCTCGCCAAGATCGTCGTCCACGTTCAGCACGTGTACCTATTACGGCTAAAGTTGTAGCAGATATGTTGACAACTGTTGGGATCGACCGTGTGGTAATGATCGACTTACACGCAGACCAAATTCAAGGTTTCTTTGATATTCCTGTTGACAACATCTACGGAACGCCAGCGTTATTGGCAGACCTACGTCAACAACAACATGACAACCTTATGGTGGTTTCACCTGACGTTGGTGGTGTTGTTCGTGCACGTGCTGTTGCAAAACAATTAGGTGATATTGATTTAGCTATCATCGATAAACGTCGTCAAAAAGCAAATGAATCACAAGTGATGCATTTGATTGGTGACGTAAAAGATCGTGACTGTGTCATTGTTGATGACATGGTAGATACAGCAGGTACGCTTTGCAAAGCTGCCGATGCACTTAAACAATTTGGTGCTCGCCGTGTTATTGCTTATGCAACTCACCCTGTTTTATCTGGCAAAGCGATTGATAATCTTCGTAATTCTGTTATTGATGAACTTGTTGTTACCGACACGATTCCTCTTTCAGATGAAGCTTTGAACTTAGGTAAAATTCGCCAAGTATCTGTAGCTAGCATGGTTGCTGAAACAATTCGTCGTATTAACAACGAAGAATCTATTAGCGCTATGTTCGATAGTTATCTATAATAGCCCAGCTTTTTTCTTAAACCCTAGCTTAGCTAGGGTTTTTCTATCACTAAACTGGTCGCAAGTTTAGTTTCATAATCTCAATGAGGATATGCCCATGGCAAACTTCGTATTAAACGCTCAAGCACGTGAAGCTGCACTACAAGGGAAAGGTGCGAGCCGCCGCCTTCGTCATGCTTCACAAATTCCAGCAATCATCTACGGTGGTAGCGCTGAGCCTGTAACAATCACTTTAGAACTTCGTGAAATCGTTAAAGCTTTAGAAAGCAACGAATTCTTCGAAGAAGTGATCGAAATCAAGATCGGTGATAAAGTTGAAAACGTTAAAATCCAAGCGTTACAACGTCACCCAGCTAAAAACACTCCTATGCACGCTGACTTCAAACGCGCATAAGTGTTAAAGGCGTAAATTAGTGTCAAATATTTCGCTAATTGTTGGTTTGGGCAATCCTGGTAAGGAATATGCCCAAACCCGCCATAATGCAGGCTTTTGGTTCGTTGAACAACTTGCTGATCGTTATGGTATCTCTTTAAAAGCAGAACCAAAGTTTCATGGGTTCACTGGTCGTGGTCAAATTGAAGGTCATGACGTACGCTTACTCTTACCAACAACATTTATGAACCGTTCAGGTCAAAGTGTTGTGCCATTTGCCAAATTTTATCAAGTCACACCAGAAGCGATCTTAATCGCCCATGATGAACTGGATATGGATCCTGGCATAATTCGTTTAAAAACAGGTGGCGGACACGGTGGACATAATGGTCTTCGTGATATTGTTCCGCATATCGGTCCTAACTTCCATCGTTTACGTATTGGAATTGGACATCCTGGCTCCAAAGAACGTGTTTCTGGTCATGTGCTTGGCAAAGCTCCTAGCAGTGAACAAGATTTAATGGATGCAGCAATTGATCATGCGCTTTCAAAAGTGAAAATGCTTGTTGATGGACAAGTTTCACAAGCGATGAATCAAATTAATGCTTACAAACCCGCTTAAACTTAAACTGAATTGTTGAACAATCACGCTTGCCATATTGTGTTTTTAAGCGCAAAATGCGCATCAAACCGCCTATACCCTGCGGAAACGTGACAAGTCAACCATAAGATATTCATCTTAGGTCTTACTCAGGAGACGCTAGCCATGCTATCTCGTTTATTAAAATGTAAAATTCACCGTGCAGTTGTGACACATGCAGAACTTCATTACGAAGGTTCTTGTGCAATTGATGGTGTATTAATGGACTTAGCAGGGATTCGTGAATACGAAGAAATCCACGTATGGAACGTAACTAACGGTAAACGCTTTACAACTTACGCAATTCGCGGTGAAGATGATTCAGGCATTATCTCTGTGAACGGTGGTGCTGCTCATCAAGCTGATGTTGGTGATTTAGTCATTATTGCGACATTTGGTGATTTTACTGAAGTAGAAGCTGATCTTCATAAGCCACGCTTAGTGTATGCAAATCCAGACAACACTGTAAATCATACAGCGAACTGCATTCCTGTACAGATTGCTTAATACAAAACACAAGATTCCCAAAAAAGTCAGTCATCGTGTACTGGCTTTTTTTATGGGTATATTTTCTGATATGTCCAAATCAATACAAAAATGCGTCAAACTATTGATAGGTTTTACTGAACCTCACTTGCAAAATATTGTTCAGATTCATTAAATAAATAGGGTGTGTTGACACTTTTAGCTTAAAAAAATAGCGAAGTAGTAAAATCAAATCGCCAAACCTAATTTTACTATTCGCTATGCCTCGTACCATGCTGACAGATCAACACTGGCAAAAGTTGAAAACTATTTTGCGTAATTTATCTATTCATCACAACTCAAATTTACGTAATTTTATTGAAGCTATTCTCTATAGAATTAGAACAGGCTGTCCGTGGCGAGATATTCCTTCCTATTTCGGTCAATCAAACTCTATTTTCAAACGTTTTAATCGTTGGTCAAGCAGCGGTAAGTTGCTTAGATTATTCAAATTATTAGCATCATGCCCCGATATGGAGTGGATTTTTATTGATGGCTCTCACGTACGTGCTCATCAACATTCTGCCGGTATAGCGAATCAATCCATTTCTAAAAGTGTAGGAGGAAACTCCTCAAAAATACATTTGATTGTTGATTCACATGGCAATCCTATTGATTTCATGATTACCGATGGCACTACACATGACATCAAAGTTGCACCTGATTTAATAGCAACATTAGATTTAAAAGAGACAGAAGTGGTATGCGCAGATAAAGGCTATGATTCAGAACCACTGCGTGAGCAGATCAGAAAAACAGGAACAAAAGCGAATATACCAAAGAAAATAAATAGCCAATCGAACAATGATCATATGGACTGGTATTTATATAAAATCAGGCATTTAGTTGAAAATATGTTTTGTAGATTAAAACAATTTAGAGGGATAGCTACTCGATATGACAAGCTCAAAAGAAATTATCAAAGTGCTGTTGCCTTAGCCTGTATATTTTTATGGCTACCTTTATAGGTTTAATTATGAACAGTAAATGTCAACAGACCCTA
>NZ_JAKTID010000031.1:0-125585 GCF_027854795.1 Acinetobacter sp. AOR34_HL
AAGTTTGAACGTAATAAACCACACGTAAACGTGGGTACAATTGGTCACGTTGACCATGGTAAAACAACTTTAACTGCTGCGATTGCAACAATTTGTGCAAAAACTTACGGCGGTGAAGCGAAAGATTACTCACAAATCGACTCTGCTCCTGAAGAAAAAGCACGTGGTATTACAATTAATACATCACACGTAGAATACGATTCTCCAATCCGTCACTACGCTCACGTAGACTGCCCGGGCCACGCCGATTATGTTAAAAACATGATTACTGGTGCTGCTCAGATGGACGGCGCGATCCTTGTATGTGCTGCGACTGATGGTCCAATGCCACAAACTCGTGAACACATCCTTCTTTCTCGTCAGGTCGGTGTACCTTACATCATCGTATTCTTAAACAAGTGTGACCTTGTTGATGATGAAGAATTACTTGAATTAGTAGAAATGGAAGTTCGTGAACTTCTTTCTACTTATGACTTCCCAGGTGATGACACTCCAATCATCCGTGGTTCAGCTCTTCAAGCATTAAACGGTAACGACGGCCCTTACGGCGAAGCTTCTGTTCTTGCACTTGTAGAAGCGCTTGATTCTTACATCCCAGAACCAGAGCGTGCAATCGATAAAGCATTCTTGATGCCAATCGAAGACGTATTCTCTATCTCTGGTCGTGGTACAGTAGTAACTGGTCGTGTAGAAGCTGGTATCATCAAAGTTGGTGAGTCTGTTGAAATCGTTGGTATCCGTGATACTCAAACGACTACAGTTACTGGCGTTGAAATGTTCCGTAAACTTCTTGACGAAGGTCGTGCGGGTGAGAACTGTGGTATCTTACTTCGTGGTACTAAGCGTGAAGACGTACAACGTGGTCAAGTACTTGCTAAACCAGGTACAATCAAGCCACACACTAAATTCGATGCAGAAGTATACGTACTTTCTAAAGAAGAAGGTGGTCGTCATACTCCATTCCTTAACGGTTACCGTCCACAGTTCTACTTCCGTACAACTGACGTAACTGGCGCGATCAAATTACAAGATGGCGTAGAAATGGTAATGCCTGGTGACAACGTAGAAATGTCAGTAGAGTTAATCCACCCGATCGCAATGGACCCAGGTCTACGTTTTGCGATCCGTGAAGGTGGTCGTACTGTAGGTGCTGGTGTTGTTGCTAAAGTAACTGCATAAGCCCAATACTGTGTTACACTCAAATCGGAAGCTTCGGCTTTCGATTTGCTTAATAGGTCAGTAGTTCAATTGGTAGAGCGTCGGTCTCCAAAACCGAATGTTGGGGGTTCGAGTCCCTCCTGGCCTGCCACTTTTTTTAAATAAAAAAGCTTGATTCTGGCTAAGTTGTCATATAATAAGTCGCGAATTCAACGACGAGTAAAAAAATGTCGAATGATAAATCGCGTGACGCATTAAGCGACGCGCCAATCCCTCAAAGAAATAATGCAGAAGTTGTAAGTTCAGGTTCGCCATTGGATGCTGTCCTGTGGTTGGTTGCTATTGCTTTGCTAATCGGTTCTGCATTGGTAAATCAGCATTTACCTGCCTATTGGGCGCCTGCAAATGATATTTGGGTGCGCGTTGGGGTAATTTTGGCTTGTATCGTTGTCGCTTTAGGTTTATTATACGCCACCCATCAAGGTAAAGGCTTTGTGCGCTTGTTGCAAGATGCACGAATTGAACTGCGTCGAGTGACTTGGCCGACGAAACAAGAGACGATCACCACTTCGTGGCAGGTGCTCTTGGTAGTAATTATTGCATCTCTAGTGTTGTGGTGCTTTGATTATGGGTTAGGTTGGTTTATTAAGTTAATTATCGGGTAAGAGCGCCATGAAACGTTGGTATATTATTCATGCCTATTCGGGCTTTGAAAAACAAGTGTTGCGTTCGCTTAATGAACGTATTCAACGTAGCACGGTAGCTGACAGCTTTGGTGAAGTCCTGGTTCCTACTGAAGAAGTAGTTGAAATGAAGGATGGTAAGAAACGTAAATCTGAACGTAAATTCTTTCCAGGCTATGTGTTAGTCGAAATGGAAATGAATGATGATACTTGGCACATTGTAAAAGAATGTCCAAAGGTTCTTGGTTTTATCGGTGGTACGCCAGAAAAACCAGCGCCAATCACACAACGTGAAGCTGATGCGATTCTTGCTCGTGTACGTAATACTGGTGAGGCACCGCGTCCTAAGACGATGTTTGAACCAGGTGAAGAATTGCTCGTTATTGATGGTCCGTTCACTGACTTTAAAGGAGTCGTGGAGGAAGTTCAGTACGAAAAGTCACGTTTAACGTTGACGATTAATGTATTTAATCGACCAACTCAAGTTGAACTTGAATTTCGACAAGTCGAAAAAACAGTTTAATTTCAGTTGTTTGAAAAGCGCCCGATTTGATCGGGCATTGTTGTTGTAATGTTTCGGCGTTACTTATTTTTTTGGGGAGCCTAACGGCGTCTGTACCCAGAGGTAATTTCAATGGCTAAGAAGATTGACGGCTATATCAAGCTGCAAGTTCCAGCTGGTAAAGCGAATCCATCTCCACCAATTGGTCCTGCTTTAGGTCAACGTGGTGTAAACATCATGGCATTCTGTAAAGAATTCAATGCTGCTACACAAAAACTTGAAGTTGGTTTGCCAATTCCTGTCGTGATCACTGTGTACAACGATAAGTCGTTCACTTTCATCATGAAAACTCCACCTGCATCTATTCTTCTTAAGAAAGCTGCTGGTATTCAAAAGGGTTCTTCTGTACCTAACAAAACTAAAGTTGGTAAGTTGACTCGTGCTCAATTAGAAGAGATTGCGACTACTAAAGAACCAGATTTAACTGGTGCTGATTTAGACGCTCGTGTGCGTACCATTGCTGGTTCTGCACGTTCTATGGGCTTGGAAGTGGAGCTATAAGACATGGCAAAGTTAACTAAACGTCAAAAAGCCATTGCTGCTGCTGTAGAAGCAAACAAAGTTTATACTTTGGAAGAAGCAGTACAAGTTCTTAACAGCCTTCCAGCTGCGAAGTTCAAAGAATCTTTAGATATCGCTGTAAACCTTGGCGTAGATCCACGTAAATCTGATCAGGTTGTTCGTGGTGCGACTACTTTACCAGCAGGTACAGGTAAAACTGTACGTGTTGCAGTATTTGCTCAAGGTGCTGCTGCTGAAGCTGCGAAAGCTGCTGGCGCTGATATCGTTGGTTTTGATGATCTTGCTGAAAGCATTCAAGGTGGAAACCTTGATTTTGACGTAGTAATTGCTGCTCCTGATGCAATGCGCGTTGTTGGTAAGCTTGGTACTATTCTTGGTCCACGTGGTTTAATGCCAAACCCGAAAGTGGGTACGGTTACTCCAGACGTTGCTAACGCAGTTAAAAATGCTAAATCTGGTCAAGCACGTTACCGTGTTGACAAAGCGGGTATCATCCACGCTGCGATTGGTCAGCTTGGCTTTAGCGAAGAAGCTGTACGTCAAAACGTTGAAACTTTAATTGCAGACTTGAAAAAATTAAAGCCTGCTACTTCTAAAGGTGTATACGTTAAAAAGATCACTTTAAGCTCAACTATGGGTCCTGGTCTTACTGTTGACGTAAACAACGTTTCTAAGTAATTAGACAGAATTTTAAAGCCTCAGACTCTTTTTTTAAAAGAGTTTGAGCAAACTTTGAATTGATAAATGAATATTTATCAGCGTCAAAGACCTCAGGTGAGAAGTGTTTTCGAACATTTTTCTTAATCTACCAGCCTGAGTAGACGTGGTGGTGTGATTTGTTCCTCCTCCACGTGTAAGTCGAAAGGCTTACGAATTGGGAGTGCATCTTTATAGATGCATAAATCACCGTTAGGAGGTTTTACAATGGCTCTTCTTATCGAAGGCAAAAAACAGATCGTTGCAGAAGTAAGCGAAGTTGCTTCTAAAGCGTTTTCTGTTGTTGTGGCTAACTATCAAGGTTCAAGCGTAGAGCAATTAACAACACTTCGTGTTGAAGCTCGTAAGTTAGGTGTGACGACTCGTATCGTTCGTAACACTTTGGCTAAGCGCGCATTAGAAGGTACTCAATTCGATATCTTAAATGACAACCTTGTTGGCCCAACCATTCTCGGTTTCTCTACTTCTGAAGATGACATGGGTGCAGCTGCACGCTTGTTCGAAGAATTTGCGAAAACTAACAAAGCATTTGAACTTAAAGCTGCTGCATTTGATGGCAAGGTTTATCAAGGTGCTGAAGTTAGTGTGATTGCAAACCTTCCGAACCAAGAAAAAGCGCTTACTATGCTTGCGTCTGTTCTTCAAGCTCCTATTTCGAAATTGGGTCGCCTCATTACAGCGCTCAAAGAGAAAAACGAGTCAGAAGCAGCTTAATCCTATTTTCACACCATTCAATATCCATTTGGAGTTATTCTCATGGCTTTAACAAACGAAGAAATCTTAAACGCAGTTGCTGAAAAAACAGTTCTTGAACTTGTTGAATTAATTTCTGCTTTCGAAGAAAAATTTAACGTATCTGCTGCTGCTGTAGCTGTTGCTGCTGCTCCAGGCGCTGGTGCTGCTGCTGCTGAAGAACAAACTGAATTCAACGTTGAGTTGACTTCTTTCGGTGCTAACAAAGTTGCTGTAATTAAAGCAGTTCGTGAAGCTACTGGTCTTGGTCTTAAAGAAGCTAAAGACCTTGTTGAAGGCGCTCCAGCTGTTCTTAAAGAAGCTGTTTCTAAAGAAGAAGGCGAAGAGCTTAAGAAGAAGCTTGAAGAAGCTGGTGCTACAGTTACACTTAAGTAATTCTGTAGGGAGTCGATTTTTTTATAATCGGCTCCAAAAAATGGCTGATGGCTCTTGGGTCATCAGCCTTTTTGCGTTACAATAATCGGCTCGTTTTTTGTTAGTTTTGCATATTTTGTGCAGATTTTTATAGAAAACAAATAAAATCAAATGCTTACCAATATTTTTTTGCTTATAAAAATATTGTTAAGCGTTTTGATACCACTAAAAATTGCAGCATTTGTAAACAGTGGTGGCCATATCGGCCTGCGTAATTCCTTCTAGGCCCGTTCTGCAGGCGGGCTTAGTTTACTTTCCGAGGACTCCAGATGGCATACTCATATACCGAAAAGAAACGGATCCGTAAGAATTTTGGTAAATTGCCCCACGTAATGGAAGCACCGTACTTACTTTCGATTCAGGTCGATTCGTATCGTACATTCTTACAAGGTGGTAAAACTCCAAAAAATCGCGAAGATATCGGTCTCCAAGCCGCATTTCGTTCAGTTTTTCCTATTGAAAGTTATTCTGGCAATGCTGCTTTAGAATTTGTTGAGTATAGCCTTGGTAAACCCGAGTTTGACGTGCGTGAATGTATTTTACGTGGTTCGACTTATGCGGCACCAATGCGTGTAAAAATTCGTTTGATCATTAAAGATCGCGAAACGAAATCAATCAAAGATGTTCGTGAACAAGAAGTGTACATGGGCGAAATGCCGCTCATGACCGACAACGGTACTTTCGTTATTAACGGTACTGAACGTGTAATTGTATCTCAATTACACCGTTCACCAGGCGTATTCTTTGATCATGATAAGGGTAAAACACACTCAAGCGGTAAAGTGTTGTATTCAGCACGTATCATTCCTTACCGTGGTTCATGGTTAGATTTTGAATTCGATGCAAAAGATTTAGTTTTCGTACGTATTGACCGTCGTCGTAAATTGTTGGCGACTGTGATCTTACGTGCTTTAAATTATAGCAATGAACAAATCTTGAATTTGTTCTATGAAAAAGTACCTGTATATCTTGATATGGGTAGCTATCAAATTGACCTCGTTCCAGATCGCTTACGTGGTGAAATGGCGCAATTTGATATCTTGGACAACGATGGTAAAGCAATCGTTGAGCAAGGTAAGCGTATTAATGCACGTCATGTACGCCAAATGGAAGCAGCTAACTTAGCTAAGCTTTCTGTACCTGATGAATATTTATATGAGCGTATTACAGCTGAAGACATCACACTTAAGAATGGTGATGTGATTCCTGCAAATACCGTACTTAGCCATGAAATTATGGTGAAATTGGCTGAAGGTGGTGTTAAACAATTTAACATCCTATTCACTAATGACATCGATCGTGGTTCGTTCATTGCAGATACATTACGTGCAGATACAACAACAGGTCGTGAAGAAGCGCTTGTTGAAATCTATAAAGTAATGCGTCCAGGTGAACCACCGACAAAAGAAGCAGCAGAGAACTTATTTAATAACTTATTCTTCTCTTCTGAACGTTATGACCTTTCTCCAGTAGGTCGTATGAAGTTTAACCGTCGTTTGGGTCGTCCTTACGAAGTGGGTACTAATCAGAAGTCACGTGAAGTTGAAGGTATTTTATCGCATGACGATATCATTGATGTACTTCGTACATTAGTTGAGATCCGCAATGGTAAAGGTGAAGTCGACGATATCGATCACTTGGGTAACCGTCGCGTACGTTCTGTTGGTGAAATGACAGAAAACCAATTCCGTGTTGGTTTGGTTCGTGTTGAACGTGCTGTGAAAGAGCGTTTAAGCCAAGCTGAAACTGATAACTTGTCTCCACAAGATTTAATCAACGCGAAACCAGTTGCTGCGGCAATCAAAGAATTCTTTGGTTCAAGCCAGTTATCTCAGTTCATGGACCAAAACAACCCATTATCTGAGATTACACATAAACGTCGTGTGTCTGCGCTTGGTCCTGGCGGTTTGACACGTGAACGCGCAGGCTTCGAAGTGCGTGACGTACATCAAACTCACTATGGTCGTGTTTGTCCAATTGAAACACCTGAAGGTCCAAACATTGGTTTGATCAACTCGCTTTCTGTCTATGCTAAAGCGAATGACTTCGGTTTCTTGGAAACACCATACCGTAAAGTTGTAGACGGTCGTGTTACAGATGAAGTTGAATATTTATCTGCAATTGAAGAAGTAGGCACTGTCATTGCACAAGCCGACTCAGCAGTGGATAAAGATGGCAACTTGACTGAAGAAATGGTTTCTGTACGTCATCAAGGTGAATTCGTACGTATGTCGCCTGAGCGCGTAACGCATATGGATGTTTCTGCACAGCAGGTTGTTTCTGTTGCAGCGTCATTAATTCCATTCCTTGAACACGATGACGCAAACCGTGCATTGATGGGTTCGAACATGCAACGTCAGGCTGTTCCTACACTTCGTGCTGACAAACCACTTGTCGGTACGGGTATGGAAGCAAACGTAGCACGCGACTCAGGTGTATGTGTGATCGCGGGTCGTGGTGGTGTAATTGAATATGTTGATGCATCTCGTATCGTTATTCGTGTGAACGAAGATGAAATGATTGCAGGTGAAGCAGGTGTGGATATTTACAACCTGATCAAATATACACGTTCAAACCAAAATACATGTATTAACCAAAATGTCATCGTAAACTTGGGCGACAAAGTTGCTCGTGGCGATATTTTGGCTGACGGTCCATCGACTGACATGGGTGAACTTGCGCTAGGTCAAAACATGCGCGTCGCGTTCATGACATGGAACGGTTATAACTATGAAGACTCGATCTTACTTTCTGAGCGTGTGCTTCAAGAAGACCGTTTAACGTCGATTCATATTCAAGAATTGTCATGTGTAGCGCGTGATACTAAGTTAGGTGCAGAAGAAATTACTGCTGATATTCCTAACGTCGGTGAAGCTGCACTGTCTAAACTTGATGAGTCAGGTATTGTTTATATCGGTGCTGAAGTTACTGCAGGTGATATTCTTGTTGGTAAGGTAACACCTAAAGGTGAAACTCAGTTAACACCTGAAGAAAAACTACTTCGTGCAATCTTTGGTGAAAAAGCGGCTGACGTAAAAGATTCATCTTTACGTGTTCCATCTGGCACTAAAGGTACAGTAATTGACGTTCAAGTCTTCACACGTGATGGTTTAGAAAAAGATGAACGTGCGCAAGCAATTGAGAAAGCTCAGCTTGATGCATACCGTAAAGACTTGAAAGAAGAATACAAAATCTTCGAAGAAGCAGCACGTGAGCGTATTGTTCGTTTGTTGAAAGGTCAAGAATCTAACGGTGGTGGTTCGACTAAACGTGGTGAGAAGCTTTCAGAAGATATGTTGTCTGGTCTAGAGTTAGTTGATCTACTTGAAATCCAACCAACAGATGAAGCAATTGCTGAGCGTTTAACTCAAATTCAAGTGTTCTTGAAAGAAAAGAGCCATGAAATTGATGAAAAATTTGCTGAGAAGAAACGTAAACTTTCTACAGGTGATGAGTTAACAACTGGTGTATTGAAAGTTGTTAAGGTTTACCTAGCAGTTAAACGTCGTATCCAACCTGGTGATAAGATGGCGGGTCGTCACGGTAACAAGGGTGTTGTATCAAACATCTTACCAGTTGAAGATATGCCACATGATGCCAATGGTGTGCCAGTTGATATCGTATTGAACCCACTCGGTGTACCATCGCGTATGAACGTGGGTCAGATTCTTGAAACTCACTTAGGTATGGCAGCAAAAGGTTTGGGTGAGCAGATTGATAAAATGCTCAAACAACAACGTACAATTGCCGAGTTACGTTCATTCCTTGACAAGATTTATAATAAAGTGGGTGGTGAGCAAGAACAGCTTGACACACTAACTGACGAAGAGATCTTGAAGCTTGCAGGTAATTTACGTGCTGGTGTGCCTTTGGCAACTCCAGTATTTGATGGTGCTGAAGAGTCACAAATCAAAGAGTTACTTGAGCTTGCAGAGTTACCACGTTCTGGTCAACAAATCTTGTTTGATGGACGTACAGGTGAACAGTTTGATCGTCCAGTAACTGTCGGTTACATGTACATGCTTAAGTTGAACCACTTGGTTGACGATAAGATGCATGCACGTTCAACTGGTTCTTACTCACTTGTGACACAACAACCGCTTGGTGGTAAAGCACAATTCGGTGGTCAGCGTTTCGGTGAGATGGAAGTATGGGCACTTGAAGCATATGGTGCAGCATATACCCTCCAAGAAATGCTCACTGTGAAGTCGGATGACGTCGAAGGTCGTACACGCATCTATAAGAACATTGTAGATGGAAACCATTATATGGATCCGGGTATGCCTGAATCGTTCAACGTATTGACCAAAGAGATCCGTTCTTTAGGTATCAACATTGAACTGAAAAATGGTGACTAATTAGCCATTAATTCTCCTAGTTTCCACTCGAAAAGGGTGGGGGCTTCCCTCCTGAGAAAAGGAGGGGTTGAGGGAGGGTTGTTCAGTTAAAAAACAATATTTGTGACCCAGTCAGGTAAGCCTAGCTTCCTGACACACGGAGAAAAAAATTGAAAGACTTGCTCGATATCATGCGTAAGAAAACGGATTCAGAAGGTCATGCACCGATTGAATTTGACCGTATCCGTATTGGTCTTGCGTCACCAGAGATGATTAAGTCATGGTCTCACGGTGAAGTTAAAAAGCCTGAAACCATTAACTACCGTACTTTTAAACCTGAACGTGACGGTTTGTTCTGTGCCAAAATCTTTGGTCCAGTAAAAGATTACGAATGCTTGTGTGGTAAATACAAGCGTATGAAATATAAAGGCGTCATTTGTGAAAAATGTGGCGTTGAAGTAACGACTGCTAAAGTTCGTCGTGAACGTATGGGTCACATTGAACTTGCTTCTCCAGTTGCACACATTTGGTTCTTGAAATCATTACCGAGCCGTATTGGTTTACTTCTTGATATGACATTACGTGATATCGAGCGCGTATTATATTTCGAATCTTATGTCGTTACTGATCCTGGTATGACTCCGTTTGAAAAGTATCAACTTTTAACGGATGAAGAATATTACAATGCACTTGAAGAGCACGGTGATGAATTCACAGCGAAAATGGGTGCAGAAGCTGTTCAAGACTTGTTGAAAGACATCGATCTTGAAGCTGAAATTGCTCGTTTACGTGAAGAGATTCCACAAACGACTTCAGAGACGAAACTTAAAAAAGCGTCTAAACGTTTGAAGTTGATGGAAGCATTCAAAGAATCAAACAATAAGCCTGAATGGATGGTGATGAATGTACTTCCAGTACTTCCACCAGACTTACGTCCGCTTGTACCACTTGAAGGTGGTCGTTTCGCGACTTCAGACTTAAACGATCTATATCGTCGTGTGATTAACCGTAACAACCGTTTGAAACGTCTTCTCGACCTTGCTGCACCAGACATTATCGTACGTAACGAAAAACGTATGTTACAAGAGTCTGTTGATGCATTGCTTGATAACGGTCGTCGTGGTCGTGCGATTACAGGTTCGAACAAACGTCCATTGAAATCTTTGGCTGATATGATCAAAGGTAAACAAGGTCGTTTCCGTCAAAACTTACTTGGTAAACGTGTTGACTATTCTGGTCGTTCGGTCATTACCGTAGGTCCTACTTTACGTCTTCACCAATGTGGTCTTCCGAAGAAAATGGCGCTTGAATTATTCAAACCATTTATTTTCGCGAAACTACAAGCATCTGGTCAAGCAACAACCATTAAAGCTGCGAAGAAAATGGTTGAACGTGAGACTCCGGAAGTTTGGGACGTTCTTGCATCTGTAATTCGTCAACATCCAGTAATGTTGAACCGTGCGCCAACACTTCACCGTTTAGGTCTTCAAGCATTTGAACCTATTCTTATTGAAGGTAAGGCAATCCGTCTTCACCCGCTCGTCTGTGCTGCGTTCAACGCCGACTTCGACGGTGACCAAATGGCGGTACACGTTCCATTGACACTTGAAGCACAGTTAGAAGCTCGTGCATTGATGATGTCAACAAACAATATCTTGTCACCAGCAAACGGTGAGCCAATCATCGTTCCTTCTCAGGACGTTGTCTTGGGTCTTTACTACATCACTCGTGATGCAGTAAACGCGAAAGGTGAAGGCATGGTGTTTGCGGATACTCACGAAGTAAACCGTGCACTTGCAACTGGTCAAGTTGCGATCCATGCTCGTGTTAAAGTACGTGTGCATCAAACGGTTATCAATGAAAATGGTGAGCGTGAACAGCAAACTATTATTGTTGATACAACACCAGGTCGTTGCTTACTTTGGGAAGTTGTTCCAGAAGGTTTAAGCTTTGACATGATCAACCTTGAGATGACTAAAAAGAACATCTCTAAGTTAATCAACTCTTGCTACCGTAAACTTGGTTTGAAAGATACAGTTATCTTCGCTGACCAATTAATGTACTTGGGTTTCCGTCAAGCGACTCGTTCAGGTGTATCTGTAGGTATGGAAGACATGTTAATTCCACCTACGAAACACACAATTATTGACAAAGCGGAAACAGAAGTTCGTGAAATCGAACAACAGTTCGAACAAGGTTTCGTAACTGCTGGTGAACGTTATAACAAAGTTGTCGATATTTGGGCGCGTACAAACGACCAAGTTGCTAAAGCAATGATGGATAACTTGTCTTATACACTTGTGAAAAACAAACAAGGTGAAGACGAGAAGCAAAAATCATTCAACAGTATCTATATGATGTCTGACTCTGGTGCCCGTGGTAGTGCGGCTCAGATTCGTCAGCTTGCAGGTATGCGTGGTTTGATGGCAAAACCGGATGGCTCGATTATTGAGACTCCAATTAAAGCGAACTTCCGTGAAGGTTTGACAGTACTCCAGTACTTCATTTCAACACACGGTGCGCGTAAAGGTTTGGCCGATACTGCATTGAAAACTGCGAACTCTGGTTACTTGACTCGTCGTCTTGTAGACGTGGCACAAGACTTAGTAATTACTGAGCCAGATTGTGGTACAAGTGGTGGTCTAGTGATGACTCCATTCATTCAGGGTGGTGATGTCATCGAGCCATTACGTGACCGCGTATTAGGTCGTGTAACTGCTGAAGATGTACGTCGTGCATCTGATGATGAAGTTGTATTACCTCGTGGTACGTTAATTGACGAGAAAATCGCAGCTCAGCTTGAAGAAGCGGGTGTCGATGAAGTTAAAGTACGCTCAGTAATTGCATGTGAATCTACATTCGGTGTGTGTGCTCGTTGTTATGGTCGTGACCTTGCACGTGGTCACTTGGTGAATCCAGGTGAATCAGTGGGTGTAATGGCTGCTCAGTCAATTGGCGAACCTGGTACACAGTTAACGATGCGTACGTTCCACGTTGGTGGTGCTGCGAGCCGAACTTCTGCTGCGAACAGCGTTCAAGTACGTAACAAAGGTACTGTACGTTTCCACAATGTGAAAACTGTACAACATGCCAAAGGTCACTTAGTGTCAGTTTCTCGTTCAGGTGAAATTGGTATTGCGGATGACTTAGGTCGTGAGCGCGAGCGTTATAAACTTCCTTACGGTGCCAGCATCTTGTTGAAAGATGGTGAGACTGTAGAAGCTGGCGGTATCGTAGCGACTTGGGATCCACATACACATCCACTTGTTACAGAAGTTGCGGGTAAAGCACGTTTCAGCCAAATCGCTGATGGTGTAACTGCTACCTCTAAGACTGATGATGCAACAGGTATGACGACTGTTGAAATCTTGCCAGTAACAGCACGTCCTGCGTCTGGTAAAGATTTACGTCCTGCGATCGTGTTGGATACAACAGATGGCGGCGAACAGTTCTACTTCTTGCCACAAAATACAATCGTGACTGTCCGTGATGGCGAAACGATTGGTGTGGGTGATGTAATCGGTCGTGTACCACAAGAATCTTCGCGTACTCGTGATATTACCGGTGGTCTTCCACGCGTTGCAGACTTGTTTGAAGCACGTAAACCAAAAGAGCATGCGATTTTGGCAGAAGTGTCTGGTATCGTAAGCTTTGGTAAAGAGACCAAAGGTAAGAACCGTTTAGTGATCACACCAGATGATGGTTCGGAGATCTACGAAGAGTTGATTCCTAAATGGCGTCAAATCAACGTGTTCGAGGGTGAGCATGTGAACCGTGGTGAAACCATTTCTGATGGTCCACAAAACCCACATGACATCTTACGTTTGAAAGGCGAAGTTGCTTTAACAAACTACATCGTGAACGAAGTTCAAGACGTTTACCGTCTCCAAGGTGTAAAAATCAACGATAAGCACATTGAAGTCGTCGTACGTCAAATGTTGCGTAAAGTTGAAATCACTGATGGTGGCGATACAAGCTTTATTAAAGGCGAACAAGTGGATTACATCCGTGTTGTTCAAGAGAACCAAGCTGTCTTGGCTCAGAACAAGTTCCCTGCGAAGTTTGAACGTCAATTGATGGGTATTACTAAAGCGTCGCTTTCTACTGACTCGTTCATCTCTGCTGCATCGTTCCAGGAAACAACACGTGTGTTAACTGAAGCTGCTGTAACAGGTAAAGAAGATGATTTACGTGGCTTGAAAGAAAACGTTGTTGTTGGTCGTTTGATTCCTGCTGGTACAGGTCTTGCGTATCACCTAGAACGTCGTCGTCAAGAAGCGGAAGCTGCTGAGTTTGAACTTCACAATGATTTCAGTGAAGTTGATCAAGCGTTTAGTCAAGCGTTAAATTCAGATCAATTCTAATTATGAGTTGATCCAAAAAAAGCACCTTCGGGTGCTTTTTTTATTGGTTTAAGATTGAGTTTAAATTTACAAATATTAAAGCATTAGCTAACTCAAATTACATAACATGATCAAAGTCCACATAAAAGAAGATTATTATTTTTAACATACAGAACAGGAGAGTATCCGTCATGAAAAAAACAATTGGTGTTGTTTCTGCTTTAGTCATATCAACGGTTATGTTTACAGGTTGTCAAAATATGAGTGCATCAGACCAGCGTATCGGTGCAGCAGCCTTGGGTGGTGCAGTAGGTGGTGGTGTTGGTAACCATGTTGGTGGTGGTCTAGGTGCGGGTGTAGGTGCAGCAGCTGGTGCTGGTGTAGGGGCAAATACCCAAGGTGGTAGTAGCCGTACGACTACAAGTAGTGCTATTGGAGCAGGTATTGGTTCAGTTGTAGGTAAAGCGTTATTAGGTGGTGATTCTGGTGCTGCAATAGGTGGTGCGATCGGTGGTGGTGCAGGTGCTGCCATCCAAGAAAAGAAATAATCTCTAATTTCGTAATAAAAAATGCCTGTGATTCCTCTCAGGCATTTTTTATCTAGCTGTATAGATTAAGTAGTAGCTTTAGCCTTTTTTCTACGAATGTATAAGGTTTTCTCGACTTCTGCGATCCGAGTACCAGCTTCATCCACAATATTTAAAGTATATGATCGAAGTACAGGTTCGTGATTTTCAGCTAATCGTTTAATTTTGCTAATTTCGTCTGCGCTGATCAGTATATCAGCATAAACAGTGCTTCGACCTGGTGATAAAAAATTGATTGCAGCACTTTTATCCCACACAATGTATTTGTTACCCAAATGATGCATCAAAATAAGCATATAAAAGGGATCAACCATAGAGTACAAGCTGCCACCAAAATGTGTTCCAACGATATTTCGATTTTTTCGAGTAAGCGGCATTTTGATTCGAATGAAATAATTGTCGAGATCAATCGTTTCAATTGCTATTCCTGCACCGCGATAGGGTGAGTAATGATTGATCATAAATTTTGAAACGGCTGGAATGGTTCGAATTTTTCTGAAAAAGTTTTTCATGGTCAATTTTTTTTCTGATAACTCTATTCATACTCCATAAATATCATTTTTATTGTATCGCTGGCAATGGCTGTTTAGTTGACCAAGCCACTTGAAAACAAAATGGGAAAAATTATGCAACCACAAGTAAAAACTGTCACAACTTCTGATCAGCAAACACTGTGTGTGAAGACATGGGGCGATGAGAAAAAAACACCATTGGTTTTAGTACATGGTTATCCAGATAATCAGGAAGTTTGGGAGCCAATTATTGAAAAGCTTGTCAATCATTATTTTATTGTAACTTATGATGTGCGTGGTGCAGGTTTATCTTCTATTCCAAAACGTATCAAAGACTATCGTCTACCGCGTTTGTCATTAGATTTACAAGAAGTGGTAGATCAAGTTTTACCAAATCGTAATTTTCATATGGCAGCCCATGATTGGGGTTCATTACAATCTTGGGAATCGGCAACTGAGCCTAAACTTAAAGGTCGTTTGTTGTCTTATACAACGATCTCTGGGCCTTGCTTAGATCATGCTTCTTTATATTTGCGTGAAAAGTTTAAATCAGCACCAGCAAATGTTCTGAAAATGCTGACAAAATCATGGTATATCGGTGCATTCCATTTACCACTCATTGCACCTACAGTTTGGACTTTCTTCAGTCCAGAAAAATGGGGCAAAATCTTGAATGGATTAGAGAAAAAACAAGATTTACCATTAAATGCAAATATTGTTGCAGATGGTAAATACGGAATTAACTTATATCGTGCAAACTTTATTCCTTCTTTAACTCAACCACGCCAACGTTATGCGCAATGCCCAGTACAAGCAATTGTATTGCGTCATGATGCATTTGTTAGTCCAGAATATATTACTGAGTCTATGCCGAAGTGGGTTGAAAAGTTCGAATATACTGAACTTGATGCGAATCATTGGGCTGTCATCAGCCAACCTGAGAAAATTGCTGAACTTATTCGTGGTTTTATTCAGCGTCAGGCTGCTTAAGATTGAACGATATTTAACAATAAAAATCACATAAGATTTACGCACTTTATTCGGCGATATTTTCAGCTTCATCTCAATGAATCTGCTAGAATGTCGCCTTTCTTTTGCTCCTACTTTTTTTCATGAATGCTGTCGTAATCGCGATTGCCGTGATGTTTATACTGTCACTGGCACGAGTTTCTGTTGTTCTCACTTTAGTGATTTCAGCCATTATTGGTGGTTTAGTTGCAGGTTTGAGTCTTTCCCAAACTGTGGAAGCATTTAATACTGGTTTAGGTGATGGTGCTGAAGTTGCCTTAGCGTATGCAGTATTAGGTGCGTTTGCTTTAGCACTTTCTAAATCAGGTTTACCTGACTTACTTGCGCATAAATTGATTGGTTTACTGGGCTTTGAAGCAAGTAAAAATCAAGAAAAAAAGGTGAAGTATCTTTTATTAACCATTTTGTTAATTGCAGCAATCTTTTCGCAAAACTTAATCCCAGTTCATATCGCCTTTATCCCTGTACTGGTACCTCCATTGCTGAAAGTCATGAACCATCTAAAATTGGATCGTCGTGCGGCAGCATGTGTGCTAACGCTTGGTTTAGTGGGAACATATATTTTCCTGCCTGTTGGTTTTGGTGCGATTTTCCTTGAACAGATTTTGATGGGAAATATTAACAAAATTGGTGCAGCGTATGGTTTGCATGTCGAACGCAGTATGATGCCGATTGGAATGGCTATTCCTGTTTTAGGAATGGTTCTTGGTACGCTTGTGGCAGTGTTTGTGAGTTACCGTAAGCCACGAGAATACGTAGATCGTACAATCATAACGGTAAAAACTATTGATTTAGATAAACCATTGCGTACAACATCTCAAGTTGAGCATGATCTCAAAGCCGATGCTGAAGAGCTTCGACATGAAGCAGAAAATGTACCGACAATTTCTAAGAAAACCATGTTTATGGCTTTGCTTGCAATTGTGCTGACTCTGGTTGCACAACTGTATTCTGGTTCTATGATTCTAGGTGGATTGGTTGGATTTGCTGTGCTATCCGCTTCTGGAATTTTTAAATGGCAAGATGCGGATGATGTTTTTGTGCAAGGCATGCGGATGATGGCATTGGTAGGCTTCATCATGATTTCTGCTGCTGGATTTGCATCAGTCATGACGCATACAGGCGATATTAATCAATTGGTAAATGGTGTGGTCAATATCATTGGTGATAATCATGCATTAGCTGCATTTCTGATGTTATTTATCGGCTTATTTGTTACGATTGGGATTGGATCATCTTTTTCAAGTGTGCCTGTATTGGCTGTTATTTATGTACCGTTGTGTGTGCAATTTGGATTTTCACCATTGGCGACGATTGCATTGATCGGTACAGCCGCAGCTTTGGGAGATGCAGGATCTCCAGCATCGGATTCAACTTTGGGACCAACGGCTGGTTTAGGTGTGGACGGTCAACATGATCATATTTGGGATACGGTCGTTCCAACATTTATTCATTTTAATATTCCTCTTTTGATCTTTGGCTGGATTGCAGCCATGATTCTATAATAATCTTTCTAAATAAAGGTCCTGATTAAGGGCCTTATTTTTTGTGAATTAAATTACGTATTTTATTTATTTAATATCTTGGTTAACTGATTTTAAAATAATCATGTTATATTTTTCGTCTCTTTTTTATTCTATTAAAATAATGATGACTTTATATTAAAAATTGTGGATTTATTATTTTTAAGTAGAATTAAATTCTATTTTTTAAATAAATTTATCAGTCTTTATTAATGGTTAATTCTGATAAAATTGCTTGGTTTTATAGGCGTTTATCTTGACCTAAATGGTCTGGATTAAAGTTATATTACATATTTTAACAATTATATTTTTTTGTTATTCAATGGATTGGATAAATAATTAAAATAGTCGGATTTTATCTCTATTGTATAATAATGTGAACTGGTGTTTATTATATTGGGCAAGAACATAATTTTTTAAATGAGGTTATTTAAATGTTAAAGAAAGTTTTAGTGGTCGCATTATTGGGGTTATCTTCAACTGCATTTGCAGGAGGTTTTCAAATTAAAGTGGGTGCGAGTTTAATTGACCCAACAGCAGATACAACGCTTGCACCTGGTGCTACGGTAAAAGGGGATCATGAATTTGCATTTACACCGTCAGTTGAATATTTCTTTGGTGATACACCGTTTTCTGCTGAAGTGTTATTAGCTGATCCTATTAATCACGATGTTTTATTAAATGGTGAAAAGGTTGCAAGTGTGCGCCAATTACCACCAACAATTACAGCAAAATATAATTTTAAAAATTCAACTCGTTTCACTCCTTATATTGGTGTCGGTGGTACAGCATTTATTGCATGGCATGAAAAAGGCGTGGCGGACGACGTAAAAAATGCATACGGTGTTGCAGGTCAGTTAGGTTTCAATTTCCAACCTGCTGATGCGAAAAACTGGGGTGTTTACTTTGATGCACGTTATGCAGACATTAGCCCTAAAGTTAAATTAGTTGATGGTACTAAATTTAAATTAGACTTGAATCCAATGGTCTATACCCTCGGTTATAGCTATAAATTCTAAGTCATCTAGTTGTGCAAGCCTCACAGTATGTGGGGCTTTTTTTATATTAAAAACCTATATAAAAATAAAAGAACTGCTCGTATGATAAATAGAATTCACTATATTTATGTGTGATTTGATATGAAATTTAAATTAGGGTGTATTGGGTTTATTTTGTTTCCATTATTTATTTCATCTGTGGAAGCTGCTAGTTTTCCATGCCATCAAGCAAAATCAACGGTTGAACATCAGATTTGTAATCAACGAGAATTAAATGATGCCGATGTAAAGTTGGCAACAACTTATCAAATTATCTTGCATGCTCTTCCAATGGGAGGGCGTGATGCTGAAAAAGATAAGCAGTTTCAATGGTTGAAACAGCGTAATCGTTGCGGTGCGAAAACATTATGTTTGAGTAAAGCATATTTACAAAGACAACAACAACTTGATCGTATCCTACAAGATCGCGTGTTGAGTCAGGGACCTTTCTAGCTCACGTAAATTTGAGTGATTTAGATAAAAAATTGCATTTTAAGGATTGAAAAATTTTAGTTATACACCATTCATAGATCATTCCAAATTGATAAGCCTCACAAATAAGGAGTGATTTATGAGTGAACAAGCATCACAAAATTATAGTTTCCAAGCTGAAGTTGCTCAGTTATTGCATTTAGTGACGCATTCTCTCTATTCAAACCCAGAAATTTTCTTACGTGAACTCATTTCGAATGCATCAGATGCATGTGATAAATTACGTTTTGAGGGAATTAATCATCCCGAATATTATGAAAATGATCCAAATTTACGAGTGCGTCTGACTTTAGACAAAGAAAATAAAACGCTTACAATTTCAGACAATGGTATCGGTCTAAGCCAACAAGAAGCGATTGATAATTTAGGTACGATTGCAAAATCAGGTACAAAAGATTTTATGTCTAAGCTGACTGGTGATCAGAAAGCAGATGCGCAATTGATCGGTCAGTTTGGTGTTGGTTTTTATTCAGGTTTTATTGTTGCGGATAAAATCACTGTCGAATCTCGTCGTGCTGGTTTAGCTTCAACAGAAGCGGTACGTTGGATTAGTGGTGGAACAGGTGAGTTTGAGGTTCAAAGCATTGATAAAGCAACACGCGGTACAGATATCATCTTGCACCTACGTGATGATGCACTGGATTATTTAGAATCTTGGAAAGTAAAACAAATCGTTAATAAATATTCTGACCATATTAGCTTGCCAATCGAAATGCAAAAAGAAGTCTGGCAAGAGGAAGAGACTGCTGAGGGCGAAGAGCCTAAAGGTGGTCAAATGGTCAAAACAGATGAATGGGAAGTGATTAACTCTGCGAGTGCATTATGGACACGTAGCAAGAGTGAAATTACTGAAGAACAGTACATCGAGTTTTACAAAAATTTAAGTCACGACTTTGCAGAACCATTGGCTTGGGCACATAACCGAGTTGAGGGAAGTACTGAATATACGCAATTGTTGTATATCCCAAGTCAAGCAAAACAAGATTTATTTACCCGTGAAGCAAAAGCTGGCATTAAGCTATATGTGAAACGTGTTTTCATCATGGATGAAGCAGATAATTTGATTCCAAATTATTTACGATTTGTACAAGGTGTTGTGGATAGTGCTGATTTGCCATTGAACGTCAGCCGAGAGTTATTGCAAGAAAGCCGTGATGTTAAAACTATTCGTGAAGGGAATGCACGCCGTGTATTAACCTTATTAGATAGTTTAGCTAAATCTGAAGATGAAAAAGATCAAGAGAAATTCAAAAAATTCTATGCGGAATTTGGATCTGTACTAAAAGAAGGTCTAGGCGAAGACTTTGGTAATCGTGAGCGCATTTTGAAATTATTGCGTTACGCAACGTCGACTAATGATGAGGTTGTAACGTCTTTTGCTGACTACAAGTCGCGTATGAAAGAAGGTCAGAAGGCTATTTATTATGTGACGGCTGAAAGTTTGAATGCTGCTAAAAACTCTCCTCAACTTGAAGTATTTAAGAAAAAAGGCATTGAAGTATTGCTGATGGCAGATCGTGTTGATGATTGGGCGATGAATTTTGTCCATGAGTTCGAAGGTACGCCGTTACAGAATGTTTCAAAGGGTGCTGTTGACTTAGGTGATTTACAAGATGCTGAAGAGAAAAAAGCGCTTGAAGAGGCAGCTGAGCAGTTTAAACCTGTCATCGATCGCTTGAGTGCTTCACTCAAAGAGAAAACTAAAGAAGTCCGTGTGACTACACGTTTAGTGGATTCTCCAGCATGCTTAGTAACTAGTGAGGGTGAGCTCTCACCTCAGTTGGTACGTATGCTTAAACAAGCAGGACAAGCAGTTCCAGAGATTAAGCCTACCCTTGAAATTAATCCTGAACATCCACTGGTGAAAAAGTTAGAAAGTTCTGAGCAATTTGATGACTTAGCGAATGTGATTTTTGATCAGGCTGTTATTGCGGAGGGTGGTTTACCTGAAGATCCAGCAGCATATGTAAAACGAATCAATAGCCTACTATTGAAGTAGTTTTATCTCATCTGATAGCAAAAAACCTCTAAGTGATTAGAGGTTTTTTGCTATGGATAAACTTAAAGTTATCCACAAGATCGCTGTTAATTTCATCAAAACAAACTTTCAAACCGAACAAATGTACTGACGTAATGGCTTCGATCTTCACGATGGTCGTTAAAATAATTGAGATCTCCTTGTACATAGAACCATTCGCGCCAAAGAGGTTGTCGCCAAGATACAAAAGGTCCCCAACTATTTAGACGTAAATCGTTGTTATCGTAATAGCCACCCGTGTAAATACCGTACTTAAAACTATTGTGTGCAAAAAATTGGTGTTGGCGGAATGTACGGTTGTCCCATCGTAGATCATCATCTTGTGTATCAGCATAGGTCAAACTGAGTTGATTTGATAAAAAAGGTTGATTGGGGCGTGCGTGAATCAGTTCTAAATTTGTTCGAAGATAGTTTTCACTTTTACTTCCATAACGATAGATTTGTTCAGCATTGAAATTAAAGTCATGATCTAAATCCCAATATTTTTTTGCTCTCAAACGTAAATAAACATCATCACCAGAGCGAATACCGATATCTGCATCGGTATCAAATGGTAGTCGTTTGGAGAAATTTGACCAACGTAATGCGATTGATCCATTACTGTCTCTAGTTTGTTTTGAATCAAATTTTTTATCAGGATCTTGATTCGGTTGAGTGTTGGTATTGGCAACATTGTTGTCAAACTCATCATCAAGGGAGTCATCACCAAAAACCACACTGAATTTTTTTTCTAATGTTGGTAGTTTGATTTTTCCACGAATACGAGGTTTAACCTCATATTGATCATATTTATTCCAATAATTATCAACCAAGACCCGAATGGTAGCTGAAGCAGGCTTTTCTGGATCTACATCTCCAAACCAATCATCAATTTTGACAGAAGTTCGATCTGCCCAATTCCGAATATCTTTTTGTTTGCGATCAATCCAGGTTCTATCTTCTGTTTCTGAAGTTGGTGGAACGATAGGTTGATCAGAATGTTCAGGAAGTATAGTAGGTGTAGCATCGACCCATTTAGGTATATAACTTAATAGATTTGCCGAGTCTGATGCATGAGCTTGTTCACCCTGAACGGATGTTTCTTCAGTGGCGTAAGTGGCTTGAGTTATTACGCCGAATGGAAGAGCCAAAAGTGTTGGAACAAGGGCGATAGGGACCGTTTTAAAAAAAGTATTCATAATTTAAGCTTATATATTGTTCTTCTTTTCACTCTTTATTATTTCGTTATTAAAATCAATATTTAGACACAAAAAACAGCAATTTATCAGAGAGCTATACAAATAAACTTTTAAAAAAATAAGCCACATTCTGAGATGAATGTGGCTATATAAGTCTTGTGATAGATTTTTGTTATGCTGAAACGTCCGCCTTAGCTAAAGCATCATACAAGGCGTGGACTGAGATCGGTTGAGCTAAACTACTAATCACTTGTCGAATCAATTGCCATGTATAGCCATTTGTACGATCAAGTAATAAGAATGGATAGGCTTGGTCTTCAGAGGAAAGTTTGATGCGTTCTAAGCCATGTATCACACGAATTTTTTGACGTTCTTTTAACAGAATAATTGGTGTAAGGAAATTAGCCGCTGTTTCATCAAAAGGAATGAACTTCTGTGTATTGATAAATGATGCTGGAATATATGGATAAGCATCTTCATCACGTTGCCAAACTGTATGACCATTCATGATGCATTCATTAAACAACGTTTCATGTTGATGATAGTGCTGTTTAAAGGTCGTCCAATGTGTCTGATGTATGGAGCTGGTACGCGTATGGCGTTGATCAGTGTAGGTTTGTAAAACACTCGTTGCATATTCAACGCTGTGTGTACCAATTAAGACAACATAATGTGAAAATTGACCTTGTGCATAGAGTTGTTCAGCTAAAAAGATTTGAGCTGTTTCCCAAATTGGTTGTTCATCATTTTCAGCTTTTAAATATAACCAATCAATTTTAATGTTTTGATCAATCTCATCATGTAGATCTACATGATACAAAGATGGAAAAACTTTTGGATCTACACGTTCAAGTCGGCAAACTAAACCATCTAGATTAAATTCTGTATTTAGGGGTTTAATTTTTTCTAGATTCGCAGTCGGTCGAGAAGCGGATTTAAAACTTGGTTTTGGTCTGCTTGCAACTGATGGTGTCGAAGGTGCAATTGGTGGTGCAGTTTGTAATTTTTCTTGAATAATCGCTTCAAGCTGTGCATCGAAATTCGCAGTTTTCTCTTTAAGCACCGTTAACACATCCTTGGTTTCAGTTTGAGTTGCCTTTGTTGTTGAATCTAACCCAGCTTCACTGATTGGTTCTAAGATTGGAATGATTTGTTTTAGCTGCTCATCAGTTTTGACATATTGCTTAGCGTGTTTAGTTAACCATTCTAAAGCTTCTTTGCTTGAGTCCATCCACGGACTTTTCAAAAATGACAAAGCAGGGCGAACCACCCATACTTGCCAATGATTAGCTTGGCGTAAGGTTGCCCATCCCATATCAGGAGCAGCAAATAAAGCATGCTCAATTTTTTCTGAGAAGTTATATGTGCCGTAATAAGTCATCGAAAAACCATATGCAGCAAGTTCCTCAGATGGGACTTCTTCTTGTTGTATATATTGTTTGAACTGCGCTAATTCTTCTTGAAAAAGAGGGTCATTACATGATGCGCAAATGTCTTTAATTCTTTTTTTTGATTTGGCAATTTCAAAAAGCGAAGCTTTATTATCATTAAGCCCAACAATAAGATGTTTGAGCTCATCAACCAATAATGCTTTCTCTAATACGTCCATTGCTTATTTCCTTAGAGATAGGCTTGAGCCTGTTTTAAATAATAAGTAAGTACAACATTGACAGCATCTTCAAGCAATTTGTATTCAGTCGTGGTTGCCAAAGTGTGCTGTTTTGCCAATGTTACAAGCTGTTCTACACATATTTGTTCTGGTTGAATCTGACCGTTTATTAAGGCTTGTAACTCTTGCATTTCCATAACAAAAGATTGTCACTTTATGACGATTATAGAAGAAAAATGCGTAAAATCTATAGTGCCTAAGTTATTCAAATTCTGTATTTAAATTTGCTAAATCGAGATTTAGATCATACTTTTAGCTTTAAAACTGCTACGTATTAAAAGATAGAATCGGATAATTAGATGGCTATACACAAAGATATCTATAAATTTAAATTCTTTATGTGAGCTTCATCACAAAGCCTGTAGTCAAAACTTGATCAAAGTAATTACAGGATTTGTTTCATATTATTTAGTGCAATAAAAATGCCTGATTTGTGATCAATAATGATTGGAATTGTATTGATTTTTACATGCGTGGAGCGCATAGGTTTCGGGGTGAACCGAAACCTATGAGATGAATGATGTCTTAATGTTTGATTTCACAAGATTCATCATTACATTGAGCTGAGTTGTCCTGCTCAATGCTTTCTACTGATGTGGTTTGTGCTTGTTGAAGTGCTTGTAAAAAGATTTCTCGAGGCTGTGCGCCCGAAAGTGCAAGTTTCTGATCAAAAACAAAGAAAGGAACGCCTGTGACCTTCAATTGCTCATGTGCAATTTTTTCATCATGACGTACAAAGTCAGCTAATTCATCTGAATCTAACACGTATTCAACTTCAGCATTGTCTAAACCAATACGTGAAGCAATTTCCTCAACAACTTCTCGCTCACCAATCGCCAAACCTTCAGTCATATAAGCATGGAAAAAAGCTTCTTTTGCTTCATTACCTAAACCTTTGCTTTGTGCCAAATGAATGATGCGGTGAGCGTTAAAACTATTCCCAGAGTTGGCTTTTTGCCATTGGAAATCGATGCCTTCAGTCGCTGCCATAGCGGCGACATTACGCTCCATTTCTTCCATCTCTGCATAACTACGTCCATACTTTTGCGCGAGACGTTCAGTATTTGAAACCTCGTGTTTTGTAGGGGCGTCAGGATCAAGTTCAAAGCTATGCCAATGAATATCTAGCTCAATGCCTGCTTGTTCAGCTACATGTTCAAGACGCTTTTTTCCGATGTAACAGAAAGGACAAACTACATCTGACCAAATATCAACGCGCATAAAATTTCTCTTCAATTATCGTTAAAAGAGATAATAGGGGCGTAGTTGCTGAATTTAAAGCGATTAAAATGTAATGCTCCGTTACGAGAAGTGAAATAAAAACTATATATATTGTTTTCTTATTGATTAAACTGACTTTAACAACAAAAAATAAAATGAAGCTAGGGAGGCTTTATGCGCCGTATTTTAATGATTCTCGGTGTGATCGTGGTATGTATAGGGGCATTTTTCATCTATCAAAATAATTCAAAACAGCGAACAATTCAAAATCAGAAAATGTTTGATGTCGTGATGGCAGAAAAAATGCGTGAGCTATATATCCAAGCACAGGATTGGTCAACGCCCGTACAATTGGAGGTTGAGGATGATCGGCTATCTGGTGATTATCAGTTGATGTCGGAGTTTCTACTGAATTATTGGAAGGAGAATATTGAGGCGCGTAATCACTATTTACGTCAATTAAAAGCAGCGCAGTGGGATGCATTTTTAGATGTAGAAAGATTGGAGCGTGATAGTAAATCAAACTATAAAGAAACAGAGCAAATGTTTAGCGATGTTCGCCGTGCATCATTAGAGTACGATAAAAAGCGTCAGCAGATACAATCTCAAGCTTTAGCTGATGCCAAAGAACTTTCTCTAGATGCTGACTTACAGCAACGCCTACAACAGAAACTCGCCAAGAATCTGCATGTTGATCCAGCTCAAGATATTTTTGCTATAGAACAGCAAATCATTGAAAAAGCCCAAGCGATGTTTGATTTGTTAAAAAAATATGAATGGCAGCGACAAGGAAAACTTATTTTGTTTCATGAATCTGCTCAAGTCCGCAAATTCAATACGTTATACCAAGATGTTTTAAAGCTAAATGCTCAAATAGAGAAAATTAAAAATAACAATGTTGCTGTTTTAGAAAAAGAGCTCTAGGTTATTTAGACGATAATGGTTTGAACTAAATTAAAAGTTTTTGAGGAGAGCTGACGTTAAAAACATGAATCTATGGCAACTTTTTAGCAAAGTTCGACCTTTTGTGAAGCCTTACAGACTATTGGTGATAATCACCTTAATCCTGACTTTGATTGGAGCATTGACCGCTCAGGTTAATGCTTTAACGCTGCAATATGCTGTTGATCAAATCAATCGTTTAGTAGAAGCGGGAGATGGTCTTACTCAAGGTTGGCATATTTTAGTAACGATCAGTGTTATTTTACTTAGTAAAGAAATTATCAGTACTTTGATTCAGTTTGGGCAAAAGTTATTTGGTGAGCGTCTCAGAATTATGGTTTCACAAGATGTTGCCCAAGCAATTATTGAGAAATTTCTGACCTATCGGCTTTCATTTTTCACTCAAGATGACAATCAAGCGGGAAAATTACAAACTCGTATTGATCGTGGTATTGGTTCGATTACACGTTTGATTCAAATCTTCTTTATCGACATTTTGCCTTTATTCAGTAGCGCGATTCTCGCATTGGGTTTGATGTTCTATGCTAATTTTTGGATTGGGCTAGTCGCCCTAAGTATCGTGCCGATTTATTTTTGGTTGACCTTTAAACAAGCGCAGAAATTAGGTGGAGTAAGACGGAGTTTAAGAGATGGTCGTGAGCGGAAAAGTCAGGGTATTCTGAGTATTATTAATTCGATTACAGTTATTAAGTCGTTTAACCGTGAACAAGTTAAAGCTGAAAAACAACTGATCTTACAAAAGCAGCTTACCGATAATCAGATGCACACGCGTCAAATTAGTTTTATTTTTGATGGCGTTAAAACTTTTACTGAGCAAATTGGGATCGTTTTTATCATTATACTCACCGCGTATTTTGTGTTGATTGGCGACATGAGTATCGGGATGATTATGTTTCATATTTTGCTATTCAATAATGTTTCAGCTCCTATTCGTTCATTGCATCGTATTTATGATGAGGTCAATGCTGCCATGATTTATGCGGAAAGTTTTTTTCAGATTCTTGAAGCGGATAATCAGATTGAAACCTCAGGACAGCAGAAACCTTCACAACTCAGTGGAAAGTTTGAGTTAAAACAGGTCGATTTCTTCTATCCAAATGGTCATCATGCGCTTAAAGAAATTAGTATGACCATACAACCCAATAAAATTACAGCACTGGTGGGATTATCTGGTGCAGGCAAATCGACTTTAATCAGCTTATTGGATAAATTTTATTTACCGCAGACAGGACAAATTCTGTTGGATGGTATTGATTTGAATGATATGGATACTCAATATTTGCGAGATCATATTGGTTTAGTGCTGCAAAAAAATCATATCTTTCAGGGCACGATACAAGACAATATTTGCTATGGAAAAATGGATGCAAGTGAAGACGAAATTATCCAAGCCGCTAAAAAAGCATCGATCCATGAGCAAATTTTAAAGTTACCTAAAGGTTATCAATCTGATGCATTGTTATTGTCGGGCGGACAACAGCAACGAATCGCAATAGCACGTATGTTTCTTAAAGATCCACCGATTATTTTTCTAGATGAACCGACAGCGAGTTTGGATGCAATCGCAACAGAGCAGATTAAGCACAGTTTAGATGAAATCAAACAAGGGCGAACTGTGATTATTATCTCTCATAGTCTTTCTCAGATTATTGATGCTGACTACACCTATGTCATGCAAGATGGTGCCATAGTTGAGCATGGTGAACATCATCAACTTTATCAGCAACAGGGTGTATATAAAGATATTTTTGATGCGATGGCAAAAAGCCTAAATATCGAAAAGATCGCTAAAATTTTTGATAATGAAGGCGAAGAAGAAACACATAGTTGATATAACGCATTGAATTAGAATCAACACAGTAGAAAGGTCTTTGAGCATCTTTCAGAACAATGATCAAAGACCTATTTTTTATTTAATCAAAAATCTTTTCAGCTGCTTGGAACGGTAAGCTCACTACATCAATCGCCACTGCAAATGGCAACAAAACGAGTTTTTCAAAAGGATTCATACCTGATTTAGAGCTATAAGTTTCTTGTTTGTGGGTATAAATCGAGACTTGATAAGGTTTACTCAATGCTTTTAATGAACTGAGATTATTTGCAGCAGGGTAGACTACCCCCGCCAATTTAATATCAAAACAAAAGCGTTGCGCTTGCATACGTTCGTCACTAGATGATGAACATTCTTTGGCACCATTCTCTATGAAAAATTCTAAGTCCTTTTTGCTCAGGTCTTCTTTAAGTTTTACATAAGACAGCGGCAATGTACCTGAGAAATTTCCATCATTCTTTTCCGAATAGAAGTTGAGTTCTCTGGTGATTTGGATGTTTTTAGGATCAAGTTTATTGATCAAAGTGACAAACTGAGTGCCGCCTTGCGTCAGGATATAACTGTTTTTTTGCCCTGCAATCACAATACTGTCTTTCGGTAAGTTCGCAGATGCTTGAGCAGGTCGTCCGAACGCAACGACATTGTCCTCAACTAACATGACACGTTCAGTACGAGTATAGGTTTTACTGTCTTTAGTAATAAGGGTTTTAGTTGCACATCCAGTTAAAGCAACGCCTGATAGCATGCAGATCATTGTTATTTTTGCTGATGTTGAAGACATCCATTTACTCCTAATATTTTGAATTTTAAATTTAAAAAAGAACAAAAAATATGAAAATAGCTCATAGGACAATAATCAAAAAAGACGATATATGCGAGGTTTTTTTGGCGTTGAAATTTGATTTTTTACAAACATCTAACAGATGAGTCTATTTTAATTTTTTTTATCTAAAGTTTAAAATTTTAATGAAATTTACCGTTTATCTGACCTCTGCTGAATAAAACAGCACTTTGTTGTAGCCTATAGGTAGATGCTTTTATTTAATCTCATCACGGATTTGATGACTGAGTTTTGGAGCAGAAATGAACTTACTCAAACGATCATTGCTGATTACGATGTTAACTTATATCGGTATTGCCACTGTTCAAGCCGAAGAACAGGTAGGTTCTTTGCCTACGATTCGGATCATGGCAGAATCAGAGCTACGTGAAGAGGTTGGATTGGTTCCTTTTCAGGAAGATATCAAAGTCCGCCAAGCCCTACAACATTATATAAACAAGCAGCAGACTGATATTCAAAATGCTCAACTCACCGAAGTCACAACTTCGATGGATTATCAGCCGAGAACCGTACAGCCTGATTTATCTCAAGTTTCACCTTTTTTAGAAGATTATATTATGGCTGTTGCGATGGGCTTTCAGTCATCTAATCCAAGTAATGGGGTCTTCAAAATGTTAGAACCCCTCAACATTAATCGGGATAATGCGAATGCATTTCGTGAAGGCACAATAAAAGTAAGTTTGGATGATCTATTAAAATTACAACAACAAATTGAAGCGGGTTTGAAAACACCTCAGAACTTTCTAACACGTTAACTTAAATCATATGTTGAGATAAAAAATCCCCGTAATGGTACGGGGATTTTTTTATTTATTCTTTTATATAACGTTCAAAAATTGCAGAAAAATCATGGTTTTCAATCTTTTTACGATGCTCCGTCAGTTTTGTTTCAACTTGAATCGTTGTTTGTGAAATGATACTTGGTAAATTTAATAACACTTGCTCAGGAAGTTCACGCAACGAGAACATATTATTTACAGCTTGTTGTGTTGAAAAAAGCAATGATGATTGGCGCTCGATTTCTTTACAAGCCTCACCAATGCTAAACAGTGCTTTATATAAATCGCGCACTTTTTCAATTTGTGATTTTTCAATATCAATTGAATATGCTGCACCGCCTAGATGGAACTTGAGTTCTACATCACGGTCTACTGTACCTGCAGTTTCGAGCTGAACATGACTGATTTGATAATGTTTGTAGGGATATCGGTTTAAAGTACGTTTTTTACTTACAGCACTTGTACCATCGAGATGAATGAAAGCAGAGTTTGTGAAACAATATTCATCAGTTTTGGCTTTGATCAGGAAAAAGATTTTTTCGTTATCTTCATGAAAAATATAGTCATCAATATCTGTTTTGTCATAGTCTCTTGGTTCGATGATCCGACCAATGTCACTTGTCCCCATTAAATCTGCTGCCATATTTTTAAACATTGTTAGAGCCTTATAATTTTTGGAAATCCGATATTAATCTGATGCCACTTTGTTTGTCTATAGACTTTATTTGGGTTGATCGCTGTTTTAAATTCTCTAATAAATAGAATTGGTTATAAAAAAATCCCCGCACATGGCGGGGATTTTTCTTTTATCTCAGTGTCGATTAAACACGTTCGATAATTGTCGCGATACCTTGACCAAGACCGATACACATAGTCGCAAGACCAATTTGTGTATCTTGTTGTTCCATCACGTTCAACAATGTAGTAGTGATACGAGCACCAGAACAGCCTAATGGGTGACCTAATGCAATCGCACCACCATTCAAGTTAATGATGTCTTGTTTATCATAGATGCCTAAGCCTTTCATTACTGATAAGCCTTGAGCAGCAAATGCTTCGTTTAATTCGATCGTTTGGATATCCGCCATCGTTAAACCAGCACGTTTAAGCGCTTTTTGAGTTGCTGGAACTGGACCGTAACCCATGATTGCAGCATCACATCCTGCAATAGCCATAGAACGAATCACAGCACGTGGTTTTAAACCAAGCGCTTGAGCACGTTCAGCAGACATAACTAACATTGCAGAAGCACCGTCAGAAAGAGCAGAAGAAGTTGCTGCTGTTACTGAACCACCTTTAGGATCGAAAACTGGTTTCAACGCTTTGAATGCTTCAAGGTTTGCGTCAGCACGAATCACTTCGTCGATGTCGCAAAGGATTTTGAAACCATTTGCATCATGACCTTCAACACCAACGATTTCGTTTTTGAAACGACCTTCTTGTGTTGCAGCCCATGCACGACGGTGAGATTCAACACCGAACGCATCTTGTTCTTCACGAGAGATACCGTTCATACGACCTAACATTTCAGCAGTTAAGCCCATCATGTTAGATGCTTTTGCATAGTGTTTAGATGCTTCAGGGTTAAGGTCGATGCCGTGCATCATACCTACGTGACCCATATGCTCTACACCACCGATGATGAAGATGTCACCTTGGTTGGTCGCAATTTGTGCAGCAGCAGTATGAAGTGCTTGCATAGAAGAACCACAAAGACGGTTAACGGTTTGACCGCCAGCAGTCTTTGGAATATCAGCTAATAAACCAATGTTACGAGCAATGTTCATACCTTGCTCTAAAGTTTGGTTTACACAACCCCAAATGATGTCTTCAACTTCGTTGGTATCAAACTGGTTACGAGCAACAAGTGCACGTACTAATTCAGCAGATAAACTGTCGGCACGTACATTGCGGAACATACCGTTACGTGATTTGCCCATGGCAGAACGAACGCCATCAACAATCACAACGTCACGTGGATTTAAAGTAGCCATTCACGTCGCTCCTTAACCGTAGAATTTTTTGTTGTTAGCAGCCATGTCACGCAACATTTGTGGCGCTTCATAAGCTTTACCTAAGTGTGCATATTTGTCGCAAAGCGCAACGTATTCAGCAACACCAGTTTGGTCGATATAACGGCATGGACCACCACGGAATGGAGGGAAACCTACACCCATGATCATCGCCATATCTGCTTCAGAAGCAGTTGCAACGATGTTGTCTTCTAAGCAACGAACTGTTTCGTTACAGAAAGCAAGCATCATACGGTCAATGATTTCTTGTGGATCAAATTCACGTTTTTCGCCAGTCACGAAAGGCGCAATGATTTCGTAAGCTGTTGGGTCAACAGTTTTCGCTTTCTTACCTTTCTTGTCTAACACATATTTGTAGAAACCAACATCGTTCTTTTGACCAAGACGTTTTGCTTCGTACATCGCTTGGATAGAACCTTTGTAATCTGGCTTCATACGGTCAGGGAAACCTTCAGCCATCACTTCTGCGCCATGTACACCTGTATCGATACCAACAACGTCGATCAAGTATGCAGGACCCATAGGCCAACCGAATTTCGCCATTACATTATCCACTTGCTGGAAGTCAGCACCGTCTTTAACGAGTAGGTCGAATGCACCAAAGTAAGGGAACAATACACGGTTAACTAAGAAACCTGGGCAGTCGTTCACAACGATTGGTGTTTTACCCATTTTCTGAGCAAGAACAACAGTAGTTGCAATCGCTTCATCAGATGTCTTCTCACCACGGATCACTTCTACCAATGGCATCATGTGTACTGGGTTAAAGAAGTGCATACCAACGAAGTTTTCAGGACGTTGTAATGCTTTCGCCAAACGCGTAATTGAAATCGTAGACGTGTTAGAAGCAATAATCGTGTTTTCACGAACATTCTTCTCAGTGTCTGCAAGTACGATTTCTTTTACTTTTGGATTTTCAGTCACTGCTTCGATCACGATATCCACTTCTTTAAACTCATCGTAGCTTAAAGTTGGACGAATGCGAGCAAGTGTTTCGCCCATTTGTGCAGGTTTCATTTTGTTGCGTTCAACTTGCTTTGTTAGCAAGCCGTTCGCTTCTTTCATACCTAATGCAAGTTGTGGGTTCCCAATATCTTTCATGATGATTGGAGTGCCTTTGCTTGCCGCTTGGTAAGCAATACCACCACCCATGATACCCGCACCTAATACAGCTGCTTGGTTTACAGGATGAGCACCTTTTTCATATTTTTTCGCAGTTTTCTTCACAACTTGGTCATTGATGAATAAACCGATAAGTGCGCCAGCTTGTGGTGTGATCGCAGCTTTAGCGAAACCTTGAGCTTCTGCTTTTAATGCATCATTACGTGTAAGGTTTGCACCTGCTTGTAATGAGTCAAGCAATAACTTAGGAGCAGGGTATTGTGCAGGATTTGCTTTAGCAAGAACCGCACCTTTTGCTGTATTGAACGCCATCATTTGTTCAAGTGGGTTCAATTTAATTGCGTCTAATTTTTCTTGACGCTTTGCTTTCCAGTTCAAACGACCAGCAAGTGCTTGTTTAACTAAGTCAACAGCAGCTTCTTGAAGTTTGTTAGCAGCAACAACTGCATCTACAGCACCATCTTTAAGCGCAGCAGCTGGCTTCTTAGGATTCGCCATTGCCATCCATTCAACAGCATTGTCGATACCGATCAAACGGCTTAAACGAACGCTACCACCAAAACCAGGATAGATACCAAGTTTGATTTCTGGTAAGCCAACTTGTGCTTGTTCAGACATGACACGGTAGTCACACACTAAGCACATTTCAAAACCGCCACCAAGCGCCATGCCATTGATCGCAGCAACTTTAGGGATGTCTAAATCTTCAAAGCTATTGAAGACGTCATGTACAGGCATAAGCCAATCAACAATTGCTTGTTCACCAGCAGCGAAATTGTCGCCGAATTCAGTAATGTCAGCACCAACGATAAATGTTGATTTTCCAGAAGTAACAACTAAGCCTTTAATATCGTTATTGGCTTTAACTGCAGCAATTGCTGCTTGGAAGTCTTCGATGGTTGCACGGTTAAATTTATTAACCGACTCACCTTGTAGGTCAAAGCGGAATTCTGCAATTCCGTCCGCAAGCATTTGGACGGTAATGGCATTGCCAGCGTGGATCATGCCTGATCTCCTTGTTGTGGAGGATTCTAAGTTGATGTCATAAAGCTTATGCGCCTGAAAGGGCGCAAAAATGCTTCGCTAATCTTACGATAACTATATCCAAAAAGAACATAACAAGTTGTATCAAGCCGTGACGCGAGGGTCATCTATTGTTTTGATGGATCATTTTTTATTATTTTAATTAATTTAAATCAATGGTTTATTGTTGTTTATAATGATGATTGTAAATAAAAAATGCTGAAATGAATAAAATAATCTCCATAAGTACTTACAACAATAAATTTATCTAAAACACTCATTTACTGTGGAATATGTGCTTTCTTAAAGGAATAGATATTAAATTTTATTTGTTCAAAGGCAAATTCTTTATTTTGGTCTATTTCTTGCTGCATTTTGAGAAGAAAATCACATTTAGCGCTAGAACCTTTAAATAGGGAAGCTGTGGTTCTTTTAAACATTCACAGCATTTATTTTTCATATTGAAACACCGTCATCAGCTGACAAAAAATGTTAGTTAATGCTTGAAGTGGAAAGTGGAAATAAAGGCTAAAATTTAACTAAAGATGGTTTGCACACTCAGAACAAGATAGAACTGAAAATCAATCCAATTCGATTCTCGATAATCTTGTTTGGGGATGAGAGGTGTCAGGATGAAACCAACAGACCAAACCTTGATGAAACAAATGCATATTTCCTCAGAGGAAATAGAGTATCGAAAATCTTTATTATCGTTGACGAATAAAGAACTTCTACAGTTGGTTCAATTAGGCATAAAGCTTGAGCCTTTATTTGATCAAGTTGTGATGGAGTTTTATCAACAACAAACTTCAGTAGACGAAATTGCAACTTTGATTGGAGATGTAGATACCTTATCTCGTTTACAACGTGCGCAACGACAATACGTCACTGAGTTATTTTCTGGGACTTATGATGCCAATTACGTTAACAACCGTCTAAGGATTGGTTTAGTGCATAAGCGGATCGGTGTAGAACCCAAATTATATTTATCGGCGATTTATCATCTCAAAACTAGATTAATGACTTTGGTGTATGAGCAAATTGGACATACAGATGAATATCATCAAGTTGTGCAAACTCTAGAAAAACTATTCATGTTTGATATTTCTTTAGTTGTTGAAACCTATGTTTGGAGTTTAGTCAGTGAAATCAAATCGTCTAAAGAGAAAATTGAACAATATGCCAATGTCCTCGAAGATCGCGCACAACAAATGGAAGCATTGTCACAAACTGATCCTCTGACAGGTTTACTGAATGTTCGACATTTAAATAGTATTTTGAATGCAACTATATGTACGGCTGAACATACTTTAGAACCTGTGACGGTGGTATTTATTGATATTAATGATTTCAAAATGATCAACGATACATTTGGGCACCCACGTGGCGATCAAATTTTAAAAATAGTGGCAGATGGTATCCGCTATGTTGCTCGACTTGATGATCATTGTTTTCGATGCGGAGGTGATGAATTTTGTATCATTTTCCCAAGATGTACAGAATCTCAAGCGATAGAGAGTTTTGTACCTCGTTTGGAGCAATATATTCGCCAAATAGAACCTTCAATTAGCTTGAGTATCGGTGTCAAACAAACCGATCATGTTGAAGGGTATATTGATGCAACAACATTAATCCATGAAGCCGATGCAAGAATGTATCAGGTGAAAAAAGAGCTTAAAACAAAAATATAGTTTTTAAAAAAAGTTATTAAGTTTTTGAAAAATAGAATTAAAAAAAATTAACTCGCTATCCAAGTCGGAGTTTGAGTAAAAGCGGCTAGAAATTGTGAGGGATGGTGTTAAAATTTGGCGATTAATTTTTAAGTGCCGATATCAATGATTAAATGGATCATATTAGCGATCTTTATCATTTCGGCGTTGTATATTCAGCGTCGTGGTAAAGTTAAGCATTCGTTTTATCGTCAATTTTTTGACCATTCTACTGTGCTCGCACCGATTAATTTCTTAATGTACATGTTTTCTAAAGTACCGAATCAACCTTATATCGATACTCAATATTTCAAAGACCTAAAAATTTTAGATGAAAATTGGGAAATGATTCGTGATGAGGCGAAAGCTTTATACGACAAGGGTGGGATTAAAGCTTCAAGTAGTTACGATGATTTAGGTTTTAACTCATTTTTTAAAACAGGTTGGAAGCGTTTTTATCTTAAATGGTACGATTCTGCGCATCCGTCAGCTGCTGAGCTTTGCCCAAAAACGACGGCTTTGTTGAAAACATTGCCAAGTATTAAAGCTGCGATGTTTACCGAGTTGGCACCAGATAGTCGTTTAGTACGACATCGTGACCCTTATGCAGGTTCGTTGCGTTATCATTTAGGTTTGATTACACCAAATGATGACCGTTGCTTTATTGATGTGGATGGCGAACGTTATTCATGGCGTGATGGTAAAAGCGTTGTGTTTGATGAAACCTACATTCACTACGCTGAAAATAAAACAGATCAAAACCGTATTATCTTTTTCGCTGATGTAGAGCGTCCATTAAAAACACGTTTTATGGAAAAGTTTAATCACTGGTTTGGTAAAAGTGTGATGACTGCTGCGAGTTCGCCCAATGAAGCAGGTGACCAAACAGGTGGTTTAAATAAAGTTTTTGGTTATGTTTACCAAATCCGAATTAAAGCCAAAGCATTAAAGAAATCAAACCGCCAACTTTATTACTTTTTAAAGTGGTTCTTAATGTTAGGATTATTCTTCCTTATTTTTATACGTCCCTATGTATTTTAATGAGTGAAATCAAAACGCCCGACAGGGCGTTTTTTATTTGTTCTCGTTATAAAATACGTTTAAATGAGTGAATTTTATCGAGGTACAAAGTATGCAGACATTTCGTTCAAAAATAGATTGGTGGTTATGGGGAATAGTCATTGCGACGACAGGTTTACTGCTGCAGTTTTTATGGACGATGTATATTAAAGGAACCATGCAAGAATACCCTGAGCATGCAGTTATATACTTTCTAACGATTGTAGTGCTGTGGTGGCCGATCTTAAACACTCGTTATGTTGTGACTGAACATGAACTGACGATTCATTCGATGTGGTTTAAATGGAGAATAAATAAGAAGGATATTGTTGAGCTTACAAGCACACATCATCTGACCTCGTCCCCAGCTCTATCTTTGGATCGTTTACGCATTGATTATAAAAAGAATGGTATAGCAACTTATATTTTGGTATCACCTAAAAATAAAGAGGCTTTCTGTCAGGCAATACAGTCAGTACTCACTAAAAAATAGATTGATAATTTCGCATTTCATTTTGAATAGAAAACTTATTTTTAAAAAGAGCAATATTTTTTTTAGTTGTACCAGATAGTATAATTTGGATAAAATTTGATATTTAAAATCATGAGAAAATATAATGAAAAAACGGCTATTGATTAGTTTAAGTATTTTAAGTTTAGTGGCTTGTACTGAAGAAACTGATGATATTTATGGAACTGTTGATCCTCAGAATAAAGCTTTTTATAGTTATGATCTTTCAGCTGCAAATGAGTCTAATAAACTGACAAAGAAATCGTATCAAGTAGATAAAAATAATGATCTTTTAATTACTTATACCGAAACACCAAAATTACAGACTGAAGCGCTTCGAAACTTTATTACTAGCAATGGGATATCAACCATATTTCCACCGCAAAATACCACTGGTGCTTATATCGTAGGTCGTAAAGCCGTATTCAGTGATAGTGTTTTAGAGTATGAACCTTATAATTTAGAACAGAGAATAGCATTTAAACTTACTTATCAGCTCAAGAAGATTGACTTGTCTGGCTTAGAGGTTTCTGACTATGTACGTTATTTTTTAAGACAAGCGACAGCATCATCGTTCATAAGCGATGTAACACTAGAAATTATTCAAGGACTATTGTTTGCCAGTCAGGATAAATTCCCTGCAGGTGCAACATGTTGGCAAAAACAAGTTCAGTTGAGTACTCAAGATTATATTGAATCTTATCCAACGCAAAATCTTGCGCATGTCAGTACCAGTAGTACTGTTCAAAATCAGGGTATTTGGCAAAATGCATCATGGACAGCATATCAACCTAGTACAGAGTTTAATTTAGCGGATACGCGAATTCGTCATCAAGCACGTGAGTATTGGGGTTTTTACCATACGACGAGAGAGGTGAATCCAATTACTCCGACAAATGAACTCGCTTGTGATTTCTTTAATGAGTCAGCATTTAAGAGCGTTGATAAAGTATTGAGTCGAGTTTTTTAATTATCGGTGTAATTTGAGCCATTGAGTTGATGGATTTTAGCTCAATTCACTTGAAATTGATTTATGCAGACTACATCATCAAACCAATACTGATCATGAAAGTCTGCTGTGAATCCAAACGCGCGTGAACACATTGAAAAAATACTGACTCATATGACCCAATTGCCTGGTGTGTACAAAATGCTAGGCAAAGATGGGGAGTTGCTATATGTCGGTAAAGCGAAGAATCTAAAAAATCGTGTCTCCAGCTATTTTGTAAAAACGATTGAGCATCCCAAAACACAAGCTCTGGTTGCACGTATTTATGATATCGAGACATTGATTGTTCGTTCTGAAACTGAAGCGCTACTATTAGAACAAAATCTTATTAAATTACATCGTCCTCCATATAACATCATGCTGCGGGACGATAAGTCTTATGTCTATATCTTTGTTTCCGCAGATAAACCTTATCCTCGTATTGCCAGTGGGCGAGGTAAAGGTAAGCATCAAATCGGTAAATTTTTTGGTCCTTATCCAAGTGCGTACAGCGCGCGAGATACTCTTTTAACCTTACAAAAACTATTTAATGTAAGACAGTGTGAAAATAGCTATTTTTCTCAACGCAAACGCCCTTGTCTACAATATCAAATCAAACGGTGTACAGCACCGTGTGTGGGGTTAATTAGCCCCGAAGACTATAAAGAAGATGTTGATAATTCAATTCGCTTCTTACAAGGTGATACTAAAGAGTTGAATCAGGAACTGATCGGCAAAATGGAGCAAGCGGCAGAAGCTCTTGAGTTCGAAAAAGCGGTATTTTATCGAGATCGGTTGTCTTTATTACGTGAAGTTCAAGCACAACAAGCGGTATTTAAAATAAAAGGTGAGGCTGATATTTTAGCCATTGCCTATCAAGCGGGTGTCACCTGCGTACAAATCATGTATGTGCGTAATGGTCGTATGCTGGGAGGAAAAAGCTATTTTCCAGATATGTTGGGTGATGATCTTGGACAAATGCTCAGTGATTTTATTGCTAACTTCTACTTCCAAGTGGCAGATGAAATCCCTTCTGAGTTGATTGTGAATGTAGAACTTCCTGATCGAGTTCAACTCGAAGAAGCGTTACAACAAACCTTTGAGAAGAAAGTTCAGATCAAGCACAAAGTTCGAGAAACACGGGCTGAGTGGCAAGAGCTTGCACAAATGAACGTGCAGCATGCAATTAAAGGGAAGTTGAGTAATCATTTAGAGTTGAATGAGCGTTTTCATCAACTTGAACAAGTTTCGGGACGTCCGATTGATCGGATTGAATGTTTTGATATTAGTCATACGATGGGGGAAGCACCAATCGCTTCCTGTGTGGTGTTCGATCAAGGTGGAGCGCGGAAAAGAGATTATCGTCAGTTCGCCATTCAGGACATTACAGGAGGCGATGACTATGCAGCGATGCGTCAAGCGCTGATTCGTCGTTATAAAAAGAATATGTTACCTGACCTTTTACTGATTGATGGTGGTAAAGGGCAGTTGCATATGGCTATGGATGTCATGCAAGAGCTTGGTCTAGATGCATTTATGATTGGGGTCTCTAAAGGTGAAGGGCGAAAACCAGGTTTAGAAACCTTACATTTTACTGATGGTACAAAGATCCAATTGCCTGAAGACCACAAAGCTTTGCACTTGATTCAGCAAGTTCGAGATGAAGCACATCGTTTTGCCATCACCAAACATAGAGCCAAGCGAGATAAACGACGTAGTAGTTCTGTATTGGAAGCAATCCCAGGTTTAGGACCTAAACGTCGACGCGATTTATTGACTCATTTTGGTGGTATACAAGGCGTGCTAAAAGCTTCAGAAAAAGAATTAATGCTTGTTCCTGGTTTGGGAGAAGTGATGGCAAGGACGATTTATAAAATTCTTCATGAATAAAAGGGCGGATTGACCGAATCTTCCATAGAGTTGAGGATAAATGATCATTCACAAAACTTAAGAAACGTTGAAAGATAAAGTGAATTTGCTCCTTAAGGAATAATAATGTCACTGCATGGATTGTATCAACAGCTAGAACAACAAGAATGGATTGATATTCCATCAGGATGGTTGCAAGGGCGTACGGTATTTGGTGGTCTTATCGCAGGTCTGCTGATTCAAAAAGCAATCCTTACGGTCAATGATTCAGAAAAACAGCTTTTAAGTTGTAGTGTCAGTTTTGTTGGGCCTGTACAGCAAGGTGCAGCCAAATTAACGGCTGAAGTATTGAGACAAGGGAAATCAGTGACGACACTTGAAATTCGTCTTTGGCAAGATGATGCAGTGCAAAGTGTTTTAGTCGCAAGCTTCGGTCTGGGGCGAGAATCGAGAATTGTGGTGAATAACCAACCAACAGTTCCTGACTACGTAACAGCAGATCAACTGGAAAAAATGGTTTATCTTGAAGGTTTGATGCCTGAATGCTTACAACAGTTCGAGCTGTGTTGGGCTGAAGGACATTATCCAATGGCAGGAAGTAAAACACCTGATTTTGGTGGATGGTGTCGTTTTTCTCCTCAATTACACTCAAATCGTGATTTATATTTGGGTGATTTATTTTCTTTAATGGATGTGTGGCCGCCAGGTGTTTTGCCAATGTTTAAAACACCAGCACCAGCGAGCTCTTTAAGTTGGCACATTACATATATACACCCGATTGAAAATCAACTGCATGACTGGTTTAAATATAAAGTCGTTACTGAGTTTGCAGAACACGGTTATTCAACAGAATATGCTTATCTTTGGGATAGTGAAAATCGATTAATTGCGATCCTTAGGCAGACGGTTGCCGTTTTTGCCTAGTCGACACTTCCTCGTATTTCGTATAAAGTTGCTTACAGATGGATACAATCTCGGCACAACCTTTGTGCAATATGCATATTTGATGCGACCAACATGGCGGTGTTTATGAGCACAGGGCGAATCCTGAACATTCCTAATATTCTAACATTGGCACGTATTGCCTTTATTCCTGTTTTTTTGGTGATTGCCTATTGGCCACCAGCGATTGGAATTGCTGAGCATCATGGTGGGATGATGCGACATTTGATTTTGACCGCAATTTTTGTCCTTGCAGCTGTAACAGATTGGTTTGATGGCTACCTCGCAAGGACATTAAATCAAACATCGGCTTTTGGACGCTTTCTCGATCCTGTCGCTGATAAATTGATGGTCGCTGCTGCTTTGATTGTTTTGGTTCAATGGCAACCTACAATTTCCATGGCATTTGCTGCGATTGTGATTATTTCTCGTGAAATTACAGTTTCAGCATTGCGTGAATGGATGGCAGAATTGGGTGCAAGAACCAATGTTGCGGTTTCAACCGTAGGTAAATATAAAACTGCCTTTCAAATGATTGCGATTAGCGTATTTTTGTTGAACTGGAAGCCATTAGAAATCTGGGCGTATGCTTTATTGTATGCTGCGGTGATATTAACCTTGTGGTCGATGATTATATATCTACGAGCTGCATGGCCTTATTTAAAACAGCCTTAATTGCTCATCAATCTAATAGCATCAAATCTAAGAAGCTCTCTAATTAGAGGGCTTTTTTATTGCCTCATATACAGCTCAAGAAAAAAGCCCATAACGAATATGAGCTTAGTTCTCTGAGGAAAGTCATGCTCTTTTTGGGAGAGTATGCTGAAGAACATAATCATAATATGAGAATATGCTGATATTTACAACGCATGAAAGTGTAAAGATTTTTATTATTCTCAGTTTTGATTTGCTTGGTTTTCAGTCAGTGTTGCAAATTTATGTTCGATCTGAGCTGCATTGCTCTGTAAGATTTCGATAAGCTTCTGAATATTCAGAAAATCAAAACGATTTTTTGATGCAACTAAGGTCAAGGCGATCGGTGCTTCCTTTGTGGAAAAACGTATCGGTACAGACAGACCGCAAACTTGTGGATCAATTTCACCTTGAGATAAATAAAATCCCTGCTTTTTGATTTTTTTCATCTGTTGAGCGAATTCATCTAGATCATGGGCAAAGCCAACATTGGCAAGCTCATTTGAGAATTGCTCATAGTAAGACTGAATTCTTTGTTTGGTTAAATGAGCAATCACAATTTTAGGTGATGCCCCCACATATACAGGTCGAGGACAGCCACGCCCGTATGAAAGCAGCTCGGAAGCTTTGAAGGTTTCATGATGTAAATCAATACAGTAATCATGATTCAAATAGGTGAGTAAGCAGCAAAGTTCTGTACGATCTACGATGTCTCGCATGAACGGAATACTGATTTGTACTAAAGGATCTGTACTATGCGATATATAGTCTAAAACCGCTATTTTAGAGCCTAAAGTGTAGTCACCAGATGTTCCACTAATACGTTTCAAGATATCAGTTGATACCAGTTCCTTTAAATAGCGATATGCAGTGGGTTTTGAGAGATTGAGCTCATCACAAATGATATCAACGTTGATAATCGGGCGAGAAACTGAAAATAAGTCCAGTACAGTGAGAATTTTACCAAAACTCGAAATTGCCATGATGAGCTGTTTACTCCTTAAAAAATAGTCTAAAGCTGTGGCTTTTATTTGCTTTATAACAGAAAAGTCATTCAGCGGGTATGCACTTTTAGCGTAGTTGATTCTAAAACGTATGAATAAGTTCTCTGATGAGAAAAATGATATTTTTTGAATGACATATTCTATATTTAATTAAATAATTATCAAATAGTGATAATTTATGTTGACTAAATAACTTTGTTTTGAAAAAATTATAAGCACAATTTCTTCATTGGATAATTTGTTTTAAATTTATCCCTGAAATGTTTGCCATTCCGATCAGTTCATTCTATTTCACGGTCAATTGAACGCTCTTTTAGTCTCTATCAAGAAGCTAAATGCAGCTGAGTTGTGATGTGAATTTGCGTTTCCTAACGCGGTTAGTATTGAGAAAAGTTCATGTTATTTAAACAGTTGTTGGCTTTTAGGCCGAGTCGACTTGATATTATTTTTGCGTGCAAAACCTTTGTCGCAGGGATGTTGGCACTGTTTATTTCATTTGAGCTTGATTTGATTAACCCAATGTGGTCGATAGGGACGGTATTAATTATTGCCAGTCCTTACTCTGGAATGGTTTCTTCCAAATGTATTTATCGCTTGGTTGGTACGGCTGCAGGAGCAATTATTGCGTTGCTTTTGACACCACATTTTATCAATACGCCGTGGTTGTTTACGATCATCTTGGCATTGTGGGTCGGGTTTGCACTGTATATATCGCTCTTGGATCGTACTCCTCGTAGCTATGTATTTATGTTGGCTGGATATTCCACCGCGATGATTGTGTATAACGCCATCACTTATGTTGATAGCTATAATATTTTTGATATTGCTCTGGCACGAGTTTTAGAAATCTCTGTGGGTGTGATTTCAACCGCTGTCGTTTCAGCAACTTTTTTTCCTGTTCATGTGGGTGCCATGATTAAACAACGTGTCATCAAAACTTTGCAGGATCTGGAAAATATTTTTGAAAAACTCATTTCAGCCCAAGATACAAACCAAAACTACACACAAATTTTAGGGGTGATCACTCGTGATGCATCAGATATCCATGCTCTAGCAGTTCATCTCGCTTATGAAAAAGGCGAGTTGCAAGGCATGACCAAACCTCTACAAGAAATGCTGCATCAGGTCTCGCTTGTTGTAGCCAATCTAGTTGCCATGTCTCAACGGATTAAACAATTAGAGCAAATGCCATTAACCACATTAGCTCCAAGGTTAAGCCAACTACGACAACAGACCTTACAGTTTTTAAATCAAGAAAAACAATTAACTGCCGATAACTTACGTGATTTACCACCACAGTTTGAACAAGATTTTAGCGAATTGATTGCGATGGCTTCGTCTGAACAAAAGACTGTGTTGGCTGCCTTAAAAATGGATGTACGTCATTTTATCGCCAATATGTTGGCAGTGAAGTTACTTTGGCAACAGATCCAGAAAGGTCATAAAGAAATCCCATCTGAGATAACTACGATTACCACCAAATATCCAAGTTTACACCGTGATCATGGTATCGCGGTACGCGGTGGAATCAGTGCGGTTCTCATCACTTTCATCGTGACAGGAGCGTGGATTTTATCAGGTTGGAAAGCTGGATTTATGATGGCGCAAATGGGCGCGATCACAGCGTGTATTTTGACTGCTTTGGATAATCCTGTACCTGTGTTGCGCATATTTATCTGGGGGAGCATCGTTTCAGCGGGATTGGTTTTTATTTATGCCTTTGGAATTTTTCCCCACATTACCCACTTTTGGCAATTAGCACTGGTACTTTTTCCAATTTTCCTTGTGGCTGTAAGCATGATGGCAAATCAAATGCTAATGCCGATAGGTATGGTTTTAGGCATTAATACTATGATGGGGCTGAATTTACACAATAAATATTCAATGGATGCGGTGTCTTATTTAGACAGCTCTTTTGCCATGATTTTAGGTGTTTTGGTCTCATTAATTGTGATTGATTTGGTTCGTGCTGTTTCACCCGATACAAGCGCAACACGTATTTTAAGTTTGCATTACCAAGCGATGCGTCAAGCTTTAACACTGAGTTATGGGATTGATTTCAAAATTCATTTACGTAGCATGCTTGATCGAGTTGGGGTTCTAAATAGCAAGATGGTACAAAATGCTGAACTGAAATATGCCATCCAAAATGCCTTAATTGAAAGTGCATCGATTGTTGATCTTGTAAGATTGCAGGAAATCCGCCAAAAGCTTCCGCATTATATGGACTTGCAAATTCAAATTGCTCTTTTAGAACAGCAGCTTGCCGAATATTTTCAAACTCAATCAGAGCAACTTTCACTTCAAACTTTTCCAACGAAAATCCTTCAGCAAATCGAAGTGGTCAAGCATCTTGCAATGCCAATTAGTGAAGATGATTTGCATCAAAGATTATTGATTTCACTGAATAATATTCTCAAAAGTATTGGGCATACTTCAGATTTAGAGGTGAATTTAAATATGAATAACGTTGAGGTTGCTCATGGGTGAAATCAATCTATATGGAATTTATATTCCAACGTTGTTAGTGCAAGCCGTGATTGCTTATGTGCTGTTTAAGATATTAAGTCCATTTGTAGATCGTTTCGCTCAGGCGGGATGGATCGGGTTACCCAGTATTTTTAATCTCTGCTTCTATTTAGCTTTGATGCTTTGTGTGCATGAGATTTTCGTCCGACTTTGGATTTGAGCTAAATTTTTGATTGTTTAAATTTCTCTGATTTAAAAATGAGTAGTAAAGGTGAAGAACATGAATGCATTTGATATGCGAAAAGTCATACGACCCGTGGTTCTTTTCATTGCCATTATTGTGGCGATATACACGGTTGTGCATTTATGGAATTACTATAATGCGGCACCTTGGACGCGAGATGGTCGTGTCCGTGGCGATGTCATTCAAGTGGCTTCAGATGTCAATGGTTTGGTGACTGAGGTTTTGGTACAAGACAACCAAACTGTAAAAAAAGGACAGGTCTTGTTTAAAATTGATGTCGCACGTCAAGCACTGGATGTGGAGCAAGCCAAATCTGATCTTGCAAAAGCTAAAGCAGGTCTAGCACAAGCTCAAGCGACTCTCGCGGGTACCAAAGCTAGCTTAGTAAAGACCGAAGCCAATATGAAACTTGCCGAAAAGAATGCAGCTCGATATACCAGTCTTATGGATGGTGCAATTTCCAAACAGGAACAAGATCAAGTTTTTGCTGCACGTGATCAAGCTTTTGCTGAACGCGAACAATTAAAAGCAAGTATTGAACAAGCCAATGCTGTGATTGAACAGCAACATGCGTTACTGGATGTGGCGACAAGTAATTTGCACTTGGCAGAATTGAATTTACACCGTTCAGAAGTTGTTGCTCCTGCCGATGGAACTTTATCAAATTTTGATTTACGTGTGGGTAATTACGTTAAAGTTGGACAAGCTGTAGCAGCTCTTTTAGATCGTCAGCAACTTTATGTGGTTGGTTATTTTGAAGAAACAAAACTTGACCGTATTCATGTTGGAGATGTTGCAACAGTTCAATTGATGGGGGATAAACAACGTATTCGTGGTCATGTGCAAGGTATTGCATCTGGGATTGAAGATCGCGAGCGTTCGGGCAGTTCAAACTTATTGGCAAATGTAAATCCAACTTTTAGTTGGGTACGATTGGCTCAACGAGTGCCTGTGAAAATTGTATTAGATGAACCACCACAAAATCCATTGGCATTCGTTTCTGGACGCACTGCAACGGTGAGAGTGATTGAGAAATAAGCTTTGAAGTTGTTAATAAATGAAACCTGTAGAGTGATATTGGTTAGGAAAGCTCATAAGCTCAATTCAACGTTGTTATTCCATTCCGTCTTCAATGTTAATTCAGCTCAAAAGGCGATATGGATATCGCCCGCCAAGATATTCATTTATATCTAAGATGTCTGATTAAGGTGTGATGCCTGTAGGATCGCGATACCAGCTTTGTATCAACAACGCTGCTGCAAAGCTATCTGCTGATAAGCGTTTTGCTTGACCTTTACTTTGATAAGATTCGAGTTCTTCTCTCGCTTCACGAGTTGTTAGGCGTTCATCCACCATCCACGTTTGGATATTTGTCTGGTGACGTAAACGACGAGCGAATTTACGAGCGCGTGCTGAGAGTTCGGATTCACTATCATCCATATTCAAAGGTAGCCCGACTAGAAATAAGTTCGGTTGCCACTCTTTAACAAGTTTGAGTAATTGGTTCCAGTCAGGAATGCCATCTTTCATTATAAATAAAGGCAGTGGATTGGCACTTTCAATCGCGGATTGACCAATCGCAATGCCCATTTTTTGTGTACCAAAATCAAATGCCATAATCGACTGAGAAGTTTGTATATCAGGCATGACCAATCTCAGAAGCAAACCAAGTACGATCTACACCGATTTTTTTATAAGCCGCATCCCAACGATCGCCGTATGGAAGATTAAAAATAAGATCCATATCTGAATCGCAAATTAACCAGTCACCACGAGTGATTTCATCTTCAAGTTGATTTTTACCCCAACTCGCATAGCCTAGAGCAATTTGATAGCGACCAACGCCTTCATTGTGAGCAATCGCATCTAAGATATCTTTACTGGTGGTGATGCAGACATTTTCTCCTACCGCAATAGAGGAGTGCCAAGTCGGTTGACCAGTATGTAGAACAAAGCCTGCTTCTGGGCGTAAAGGACCGCCCTGCAAGACCGCGTGAGGGTGAACATTATCCGCATCAATCTCCAAATCATTGAGAAGTTCTTTGATTTGTAAATCAGACGGACGATTGATAATGATGCCTTGTGCACCGTCTTCATCATGGCGCGCAACATAGATGACAGTATTTGCAAAGAAGTCATCTGCCATGTCTGGTGGAGCGATGAGACAACGGTGAGTTAAGTATTGTTTCGTCACCTAGGCGGTTCTCCATCAAAAGAATGTACGTTTCTATCTATATAGGTTCTTTATATCAACATACAAGAGTTAATCGGATTTCGCCAATCATTTTCTGATATTTTGTCCTAAAAATCAGGCAGGCTGAAACTTAAGCTGTCGCAACTGCTTTGCATGTTGCAAAGTTGTCTCACTAATTTCGACACCACCAGACATACGAGCAAGCTCTAGAATACGCTGTTCTTCGTCAAGTTCGATGATGGTACTGCTAGCTGGATCAGTTTGTTGTTTTTTGACCAGTAGATGTTGATCGGATTGCGCCGCAACCTGGGCTTGGTGAGTAATACATAGTAATTGAACATGCTGTGCTAAATCAGCCAGTAATCGTCCTACAACTTCTGCAGTTCCACCGCTAATTCCGACATCAATTTCATCAAATACTAGAACTTCTGCTTCGGTCTTCTCAGCATTCATGACTTGCATGACTAAAGCAATACGAGAAAGCTCACCACCTGAGGCAACTCGTGCTAATGGTTGTGGAGGAATTCCTTTATTTGCAGTGAATAGCAGTTGAATAAAGCTTAAGCCTTCTGATGATGCTTGTTCTAATGGTTCGAATTTGAATTCAAAATGAGCTTCAGGAAGAGCCAAAGGTTTGACTTGTTCCGTCAGTTGTTTAGCTAGTGGAATCGCAGCGGTTCGACGAATATCATCTAAGTGCTGTGCTTTTTCAATAAAGGATTGATAGGCAATTTCAACTTGTTCAGCCAAAGTTTCAGGATCTTCAAGTTGATGAAGTTGTTCTAATTCCTGTTGCCATTGTTCAAAATCTTGTTTGAGGGACTCTGGTTGAGTTCTGTATTTACGTGCCAGACGATGGAAAATTTCAAGTGTAGAATTTAATTGCTCCATGCGTTCAGGATCGAAACTTTGGCGATCTATGAACTGACGCAAGCTTGCTGTAGCATCTTCGATTTCGCTTTGTGCATTTAATAAAGAATTATAAATGGTTGAAAGCAGTTCGCTGCGTCCAGCATGAGACTCTAACCGACGGATAATCGATGAGATTTCTTGAGTAATATTTTGTTCTGCTTCATCTAATACATTTAGGCTATAACCACAGTCTTGCATGATGTGTTCGTGATGGCTCAAGCGATCAAATTCTTGTTCAATTTCTCGATAGTCTGTTTGTACAATTTCCTCAAGCTCTTCCAATTGAGCTTCTAAGCTTTGTATCTTTTGCAGGCGAGTGGCTTGCGCATCTAGCGCGGCTTGGTGTTGTCGGATATTTTGCTGCCAAATGCTATATGCTTCACGAACCGCTTGTGCTTGATCACCAAAATTGTGATAACGATCTAACCAGTGTTTTGGATAAGGTGGTTCTAGAAGTTGTTGCTGACTGTGCTGGCTGTAGAGTTGGACTAATAATCGCCCGATTTCTTTAAGTTCAGCAAGGCTACTAGGTCTTCCATTAATCCAAGCTTTACTACGACCAGTCGCAAAGATGACGCGACGCAAATGGATTTCGCCTGATTCATCATCAAGCTCATGATCTATGAGCCAATTGGCTTCAGCACTATCAGCTTGGTAGCTAAAAATAGCAGTAACGTCAGCTTTATCTGCACCATATCGGACATAATTTGTATCTGTGCGTTCACCCAAACATGCGGATAAGGCATCTAACAATAAAGATTTTCCTGCGCCTGTTTCTCCTGTGAGAACATTAAAGCCTTGTTCAATATCTAAAGCTAAGTGGTCAGCGAGTGCAAAATTAATTAAAGTTAAATGGGTGAGCATAAACGCATCCAATGCACAGATTGTTTTGCTTAAAGATAGAGAGTTTTTATAGTGGCGACAAGTCGTGATTCACCTATTTTGTTGCTTTCACTACAAAACGATTTATTGGAATTTGGAAAAATGCATAAGTCATATTGTTCAATAAGCAAAGAGCTGAAAGTGTATGATTTCAAGCTGATCCATAATTCAAACTAATAATGTTTTAGCGGTGTTGTTTTTTTTAGTGCTTCAGATGGTTTATTTCTGAAGTCGGTCTCATATATTGAAGTTTGATTTTCTTAATATTCATTATTCATCGCGGTGCAAATCACTTGGTGCTTGGTAAAATTAACGAAGATCATTCTGTCCACTGGTAACATGGTTGTTTGCCTTGTGATTGGGTAAAAGTTATTTTTCTAATTCTCGCCACTCGTAGCATAACTACTCGTCTTGAGCCCGGACAAAGCTTCGCTTTGTTTTTTCCTCGCTCAGGTATGAAAATTGCTGTATTTACGCCAGAAAATGGATTGATTAGTTGTAAAGGCACAATTAAACTACGTCCAGCATAACCTAATATAAATGCGGCAGAATTTGGAGAGTACGCATGAGTTCAGTGCAGTTTGATCATGTAACGGTCATTAAGAAATCGAATGTGTATTTTGGCGGGGCATGTATTAGCCATACAGTACAATTTGAAGATGGTACAAAAAAAACTTTAGGCGTTATTTTACCTACTGAACAACCTTTGACTTTTGAAACACACGTCCCAGAGCGTATGGAAATTATTTCTGGTGAGTGTCGCGTAAAAATTGCAGATAGTACAGAAAGTGAATTATTCCGTGCGGGGCAGTCATTCTATGTCCCTGGAAACAGTGTATTCCATATTGAAGCAGATGAAGTACTTGATTATGTGTGTCATTTAGAAGGTTAACCTTTTCCTTCATAAATCGAGTACACTATATCTGAAGAAAATCCTGTAAAGTCATTTACAGGATTTTTTTATTAAATTCCCTTGCGGAGCTATTCGCTCCTCACCTGTAAAGTCATTTACAGGATTTTTTATTTTCAAAATCCCCCCAAATATCCTGCTTTAAGTGGGAATGCTGAAAAGAGGTCGCTCATGGCAAAACCTGAATATTATTATGGCGTTCATTCCGTGGAGTCATTATTAGAATTGGAGCCTGAGCGAGTACTCACATTGTTTACGCTTAAAGGTCGAGATGATCAGCGTTTACAAAAAATCTTAGCACTTGCGGAACCTTTCGGGATTAGTGTGCAAAAGGCAAGCCGTGACAGTCTGGAAAAACTAGCAGGAATGCCATTCCACCAAGGGGTTGTTGCTGCTGTACGTCCTCATCCAACGCTTAATGAAAAAGATTTAGATCAATTAATGCAGCAGCATCCCGATGCGTTATTGTTGGCACTTGATCAAGTGACTGATCCACATAATTTAGGTGCTTGCATCAGAACTGCAGCCGCTATGGGAGTTCAAGCAGTCATCGTACCTAGAGATCGTTCAGCAAGTTTGACGCCAACAGCACGTAAAGTTGCAGCAGGTGGTGCAGAAAAGGTTAAGTTTATTCAAGTCACTAATCTTGCTCGTACCTTAGCGCATTTAAAAGAGACTACCCATACTCGTGTGATTGGTACGATGCTTGATGAGAAAGCTTTGCCTATTCAGCAATGTGATTTTAGCGGTTCGGTTGTGATAGTAATGGGCGCTGAAGACACTGGACTTCGACCAATTACCCAATCGCAATGTGATCAAACTGTATTTATCCCAATGGCGGGTGATTTGCAGAGTTTAAATGTAAGTGTTGCAACAGGTATGGCACTTTATGAGGCATGTCGACAGCGTACTACTGTATAATCATCGTTACGCTCTATTCAAAATTGAAAAATGACAGTTCGCTCGCAAGGTTATCTTTTTGTCCTGATCACGATGTGTATATGGGGCGGATTTACTATTTTCTCCCGACTTAATGCGCATTGGCATGTCAGTATGTGGGATTTGGTTGCGATGCGCTTTGCAATTGCTTCTGTTATTTTAGTGCCTGTTTTAATTTATAAAAAAGATTTTGCCTTTTTATGGCATCCACGCCCTTTGATTTTGGCACTGATCGGCGGGCTAGGCTATTGTTTTACCGTATATACCGCTTTTTTGCATGCCCCAGCTGCACATGCTGCTATTTTTTTAAATGGTTGTATCCCTTTGTGTACTGCTATTGCTGCATATTTATTATTTAGACAGCCTTTTGATAAACATACGTGGTTCAGTATTGCAATTATGATGAGTGCATTATTACTTATGAGTTATTTAATGCTGCATGATCAAAGTGCTGTATTGGGTTGGGGGGATCTGTTGTTGTTTATTAGTGCGGTGTGGTGGGGTATTTTTACCGTTCTCCTAAAACAATGGAAGCTATCTGCTTGGCATTCAACAGCGGGTGTAGTGATTTGGTCTGCGATTATCTACCTGCCTATTTATATTTTATTTATTCCAAAACATTTTCAAGATGCAGAACCTCTTCACCTCTTGATTCAAGGACTTTTCCATGGTGTGTTGGTGGTGATCGTTGCGACTTTGACTTATGTTGCAGCAATTCAAAGGTTAGGCGCATTTAAAACGGGAAGTATTGTAACTTTAGCACCATTTATAGCAGCTGTTGTCGCTGTTCCTTTGTTAGATGAACCAATCAATCTCGCCATTATCAGTGGTTTGATTGGAATGGCGATTGGTGCGCTTCAACCGTGGCGATGGTTTCAAAAAGACACCTTAGAGGCTCAGCTCGAACATCAAAACAAAAATTAATATTCAGCGCGTTGTAGGTAACTGAAATGTAATGGTTTTAATTGTTGGTGTAGATGTTCCAATAAGCCATCATTTACCACAATGTCATTTGCCAAACGTTGCTTTTCAGAGCGAGGCATTTGTGCTGCAATAATATGACGAATTTGCTGTTCACTTTGCCCATCTCGTTGACTTGCACGTTCCAGTTGAATGTGCTCACTCGCATCGATCAATAAAGTATGATGAACGAGTTCATGTTGATTAGTTTCAAACAAAAGTGGTGAGACTAAAATGACATAAGGGCTTTCAGCTTGTTGTAATTGTTGAATGATAGATTGGCGAATAGCGGGATGTGTGATTTTTTCTAATGTCATACGTGCTTCAGGATGGCTGAAGATATGTTCTCTCAAGGCTCGACGATTTAAAGTTCCATCTTCTAATAGAACCCAATCTCCAAAAGCACGGTGTATTTCTTTTAAAGCAGGTTGATTTGGTGCTACGATTTCTCGAGCAACAATATCTGCATCTATTACCACAATACCTTGGGACTCAAACCATTGGGTTGCAGCAGACTTACCACTCCCAATACCACCCGTAATCCCCAAGATAAATGTCATATTAACCCCCAAGATACACTTTCATAATTTGCTCACCCCATAGAAAGGCAATCCAACCGGCAATTGCAATATAAGGACCAAATGCAAAAGGTTGATTTTCACCGCGCATTTTCATCAGCATAATACCAATAATTGCACCTACCATAGAAGAGAGTAATACGATGAGGGGTAACATCATCGGACCCATCCATGCACCAAGGGCGGCAAGCAGTTTAAAATCTCCATAGCCCATGCCTTCTTTGCCGGTGATGATTTTAAATAGGAAATACACAATCCAAAGACATAGAAAACCGATTAAATAGCCCCAGATCGCAGCACTAGCCGTTGTATAGATTGCAAAAGTATTAACACCTAGACCTAATGCTGCTAAAGGTAGCGTAAATCGATCAGGTAGTAATTGTGTATCAAAATCAATAAAAGTGAGTGCAATAAGTGTCCACGTTAGAATTAAGCCGAACAGCATCTGAATTGTTGCACCGAATACTGCCACAACGATCAATGAACAGATCATAGTAAGTAGTTCAATCAGCGGGTAGCGAATGCTAATTGGATTCTGGCAAGTGCCACATTTACCACGGAGTGCTAACCAACTAATAAGAGGAATATTTTGGAACCATTTAATTGGCGTTTGACACTTAGGACAGGTGGAAACTGGCTGACTTAATGTTAACTTGCTCTGATCTATGATCGGCTGTTCAGGGTGTAAAAGCATTTGGCATTCTTGCTGCCATTGCTGCTCCATCATTTTTGGAGTGCGAAAGATCACAACATTTAAAAAACTGCCAATGCACAGACTGATTAATCCAACTGCAAGGTAAAGTGCAGTTGGATTTTCAAGGAAGTAAAAGAAAAAAGATTGCATTACACTACTGAACCCATCTGGAAGATTGGTAGATACATGGCAATAACGAGACCGCCTACTAATACACCAAGAATTGCCATAATAAGAGGTTCCATCATTGAAGTGAGACCATCTACTGCGTTGTCGACTTCATTTTCATAGTGTGTTGCGACTTTATCTAACATCGAATCAAGAGCGCCAGACTCTTCACCAATTGCAACCATTTGAATTGCCATCGAAGGGAAGAGGTTTGAAACACGCATCGCGAATTGGAGCTGTTGTCCAGTCGCAACATCTTCTCTAATTTTAAGTACAGCTTCTTCATAAACAACATTATTGGTTGCACCTGCTGTGGATGTAAGCGCATCAATTAATGGTACGCCTGCAGCAAAAGTGGTAGCTAAAGTGCGGCTATAGCGAGCAATAATTGCTTTATATACAAGATCTCCAAAAATCGGCAATTTTAGAGCAAGCTTATCCAATGTATCTCTAAACTTTTTACTACGTTTTTTTGCCTCCAAGAATCCTGTGATAAAAATACCTATAGCAATAATGAGGATAAACCAATACTCTTGCATCCATTTAGACATATTTACAACCATTTGGGTAAAAGCTGGTAGATCAGCTCCAAAGGATGTAAAGAGGTCTTGGAAAACGGGTACTACCTTAACCATTAGAATGATTGTTACAATTACAGCTACAACGATAACAGTGGCAGGATATTTCATCGCTTTTTTAATTTTTTGTTTGAGTAATTCACTTTTTTCTTTATAAACAGCAACACGATCTAGCATCGTTTCAAGGGCACCTGATTGTTCACCAGATTCGACGAGTGAACAAAATAAATTGTCGAAATATTGAGGGTATTTTCTTAAAGCACCAGCAAAAGTATTACCGCCTTCAACTTCGTTTTTTAAACCTAATACGACCTCACGCATGGATGGGTTTTCTAATCCTTCTGCAACAATTTCAAAGCCTTGTACTAATGGCACACCCGCTTTCATCATTGTTGCTAATTGGCGTGTGAAAACTGTGATATCCAAGGTCGTTACTTTTTTCTTCATAAAACCTTCGAGAATATTTTTACGTTTTTCTCGAATATTTTTAATAGTCACACCTTGTTTACGTAAGGTGACTTTTGCTAAAGCCATATTACGTGCTGGAAGTTCCCCTTTAATTTTTGCCCCTTTACGATCGACCCCTTCGTAGGCAAAAGTAGGCATCATTTGCGCTTTTTTCGCTACCATGACCATTAATCCTTTTTATTGATTTTATTCATTTGTTACTCGGTTAACTTCTTGCAAAGAGGTGATCCCTTGCATGACCTTTTTTAAACCAGAACGACGTAAATTATCGAAACCAGCCTTTTCAGATGCTGCTGCAATTTGTAGTGCATTCCCATCTTCCATAATAATCTTGGAAATCTCTGGTGTCACTTTCATCACTTCATAAATACCGACACGTCCTTTATATCCTTCACGACAAGCATCACAGCCTACAGGTTGAAATATTTGGAAACCTGGGGTGGTTAAGTCTTGTTCGGTGAAACCCATTTCTAGAAGGCTTTGTTTAGGAATATCGATAGGTTGTTTGCATGAAGAACATAGGCGGCGAGCTAAACGTTGAGCAATTACTAGATTAACCGAAGTCGCAATATTGAAAGACTGAACTCCCATATTACGTAAACGTGTGAGTGTTTCTGGAGCGCTATTGGTGTGCAAAGTCGACATCACCATGTGACCTGTTTGGGCTGCTTTGATAGCAATTTCAGCTGTTTCTAAATCACGAATCTCACCGACCATGATGACATCAGGATCTTGACGTAAAAAAGCTTTTAATGCTGCTGAGAAAGTTAAACCTGTTTTAGGGTTGACGTTAACTTGGTTAATACCTTCTAAGTTAATTTCGACGGGATCTTCTGCGGTCGAAATATTGGTATCTTCTGTATTTAAGATATTTAAACCCGTATACAACGATACAGTTTTACCTGAGCCTGTTGGACCTGTAATTAGAAGCATACCCTGAGGCTTGTCTAATGCACTCATAAAGAGTTCTTTTTGTTCATCCTCATAGCCTAATGCTTCAATACCTAACATTGCGCTTGAAGGATCTAAGATACGAAGAACCAGTTTTTCTCCAAATAAAGTTGGAAGTGAGTTAACACGAAAATCAATTGCTTTAGTTTTAGAGAGTTTAAGTTTGATACGACCATCTTGGGGCATACGTTTTTCAGAAATGTCCATCTGAGACATGACTTTTAAGCGCGAGGCTAAACGAGTTGCGAGCTGTAATGGTGGGTTAGCAATTTGTCTGAGTACACCATCCACACGATAACGCACTCTATACATTTTTTCATAAGGTTCAAAATGTAAGTCAGATGCTCCCATTCGAATCGCATCAATCAACAGTTTATTGATATATTTAACGATAGGTGATTCGTCTTGGTGGTTTGTATCATCGTTATCTTCAGTCAAGTTATTTGTATCAGTAGATGCAACATCTACATTATCTAAATCAAAGTCTTCACTATCTCCAAAATCGAAACTGCCGCTATCTCCAAATTGCTGATCAATCAGTTTTTCGAGTTTATTGTGCTCAACAATCACAGCTTCGATATTCAACTTGGTATTGAACCTGATTGCGTCTAATGCATCAATATTCGTCGGGTTGCTGGTCGCAACATACAAAATCTGACCACGTTGAATGAGTGGAACAACACGATGTTTTTGAATCAGTTTGCTGTCAGTTATTTCACGAGGTAATAGAGCTGTATCAAATACAGCAAGATCAAAGAGTGGCTCACCAAACTCTAAAGATATGCTTTCCGCAATTGTCAGAGGTGATAGACGATGATGTTCAATTAAGTGAGCAACAATATCTTGTTGTGCTTTTTTTGCAGCATCAATCGCACTCTGCATATTTGATGCAGCAATGTGACCATCATCGACTATGCGTCGAATAAACCCCGAAAATTTTGGAGACGTATGTATTCCTGACATCTGTCCGCCTTATGACAATATGGTTATAATAGCTATATATCAAAATTATACTTTCGTTACGTAAAATTACTACCATTGAAAGTGTCGTTTTTGACTTGATTAAGCTTTAAAACTTTGAACTGATCGAATCTTTTGCAAATTTATTTTTATCATAAACTTGTAGTTATGATGTTTTGAATAAATAAATGTCTCAGCCAACCAAATCCACTTTGGTTAAACTGATAATACTCTTTTTCATCCCATAGTCACTGCTTTAAATTCAAACGATATAAAAAAACTGAATTTTCTAAAAAACTGTGTAAAATATGCAGCATTTTTTAGAATTTATTCGTAGGTTGGCGGAGTATGTCGAATTCGACCATTACCCCTTGGGTTGTTGGCAATTGGAAAATGAATCCAATGCATGCTGACGCTTTAAAATTAATAGAAGAATTTAAACTGTTATTACAACAGGAACCTATTTCTCAAGCGGCATGTCATATTGGTGTTTCTCCAGTATCGATTGCGCTTACAAATATACAAGCACATTTAGCTGAATTTAATCGAACAATCTATACGGTCGCTCAGGACGTTTCCAAAATTGCTGGCACAGGGGCGTATACGGGTGAGGTCAGTGCTGAATTGCTAAAAGATAGTCAAATCGAATTTGTACTGATTGGACATTCTGAGCGTCGAGAGTTATTCGGTGATAATGTAGAAATCATCAAGGCTAAACTCAACAATGCTTTAAATGCAGGATTGACTGTGATTTATTGTGTTGGTGAAAGTTTAGAGCAGCGCGAGCAGGGCGCTGCTGAACAAGTTGTATTACAACAAATTTGTGATATCGCAGCGATTGTAAAGCCTGATCAATGGCAGCATATTGTGGTCGCTTATGAGCCGATTTGGGCGATTGGCACTGGAAAGACTGCTTCTCCTGCTGATGCGCAAATGATGCATGCAAAAATTCGTGAAGGTTTAAAACAAATCACACCTTTTGGAGCAAATATTGCTATTTTGTATGGTGGAAGTGTGAAAGCTGAGAATGCTGTTGAATTGGCTGCATGTCCAGATATTAATGGCGCTCTAGTTGGTGGTGCATCACTAAATGCGCAATCCTTTTTCCAAATCGCAAAAGCTTTTGCTCAAAGCAAATAACGAGGAATAGAAATGTATAGTTTTATACTCGTTGTACATATCATTTTGGCAATTTTGATTATTGCTTTGGTTCTTGTACAACAAGGTAAGGGTGCTGAAGCTGGCGCATCTTTTGGTGGTGGCGGTGCTGCCACAGTATTTGGTGCTTCGGGTGCAGGTAACTTCTTGACCCGTTTAACTGCTATTTTTACTGCATTATTTTTTGTAACTAGTTTGACCTTGGCTGTGTTTGCTAAAAAACAAACGACAGATGCATATACGCTTAAATCAGTTCAAACGACGACAACAGCTCCTGCCTCATCGTCTGAAACTTCATCAAACGCGCCAAAAACAACTGAATAAGTTGATTTAGGACTTTTCTTTTTCGCTTTAAACGAATAGAATGCGTCCCACAAAGCTGCGGTGGTGGTGGAATTGGTAGACACGCTACCTTGAGGTGGTAGTGCTTTCGGGCGTGGGGGTTCAAGTCCCCCCTTCCGCACCAAACTTAATAACCAGTAAGTTTGGTGTATGCAGTGTTTTGTTGATGCGGGATGGAGCAGTCTGGTAGCTCGTCGGGCTCATAACCCGAAGGTCGTTGGTTCAAATCCAGCTCCCGCTACCATTTGATTAAGGTGCAACTTAATCAAGCAAGTATGAAAACTTGAATTGACTTTTTTTCATATCTGTATATAATTTTTGCACGTTGATGCGGGATGGAGCAGTCTGGTAGCTCGTCGGGCTCATAACCCGAAGGTCGTTGGTTCAAATCCAGCTCCCGCTACCAAGTTTCTTAAAAGAGGCTCACAATAAGGTGGGCCTTTTTGCACAGTGGGCAATGCTTTTCTGTGTAACATAGGGGCGATTTACGCCCTTTTTTATTGGTTGTTTAGCTATCGTGTAGTGTTCGACATCAATTGGTCAAATAGTCGTGCTTCACTATACGGTTAAGATTGATTGGCTCGCATGAGAGCGACGAGAGTAAATGAAATTATCAAATAAATCTCAAGCATTGCATGATCTTATCGCGCCAGCTGTAGCTGCGTGTGGTGTAGATCTGTGGGGGATTGAATTCCTTCCACAAGGAAAGCGTTCTTTATTACGTATTTATATCGATAAACCTGTCGATGAGAACGCAGAACCTATTCTTAATGAAGATGGTGAATTAGAACAAGGGCGTGGTATTGGCGTTCAAGATTGTGTGCTCGTTACACAACAAGTGGGTGCAATGCTTGATGTTCATGATCCTATTTCTGGTGAATATGCTCTTGAAGTATCATCACCTGGTTGGGATCGACCATTCTTTCAATTAAATCAATTACCAGCATATATTGGACAACAAGTGGCTTTACGCTTGATTGCTGCCGTCGAAAACCGTCGTAAGTTTCAGGCGAAATTACTTTCTGTAGATTTGGAAAATGAACTGATCCAAGTTGAAGTGGAAGGTAAACACGTGCTTGAAATTGATAGCAATAACATTGATAAAGCAAATTTAATCTATCAAGACTAATATTAACTTAATTTTATAAGAAATCGGTAGGTGACTTATGGGCCGCGAAATTCTTACCGTTGCAGAAACGGTTAGTAATGAAAAAGGTGTTAGTCGTGAAGCGATCTTCCAAGCGTTAGAGCAAGCCCTTGTTGCAGCAACGAAGAAAAAGTTTTACGAAGGTACACATTCAGAAGAAGCTCAACTTCGCGTTGAGATTGATCGTAAAACAGGTGATTACCGCACTTTTCGTCAGTGGACAGTTGTTGCGGATGAAGATCATGAAATGCCAGCTTGCCAAGATGCAATTTCAGATGTAGATCCATCGAAATGGTCGATTGGTGATGTGCGCGAACTTGAAGTTGAGTCAATCGAGTTTGGTCGTATTGCTGCACAGATCGCAAAACAAGTGATTGTACAAAAGATTCGTGAAGCTGAGCGTGCATTGGTTGCTGATGCTTATGAATCGAAAGTCGGTGAGTTGATTTACGGTGAAGTGAAAAAGCAAACGAAAGATGGCTTTATCATTGATCTAGGCGACAATGCAGAAGCTTACTTGGCGCGTGAAGAAACGATCCATAAAGAAATTTTGCGTCCTAAACAACGTATCAATGCAATTTTATATAGCGTGAATCGTGAAGGTCGTGGCGCACAACTTTTGTTGTCTCGCTCACGTCCAGAAATGCTGATTGCATTGATGAAAAAAGAAATTCCTGAAATTTCAGAAGAAATCATTGAGATTAAAGCAGCAGCACGTCAACCAGGCGTTCGTGCTAAAATTGCAGTGAAAACTAACGACCACCGTATTGATCCTGTTGGTGCTTGTATTGGTATGCGTGGTACACGTATTCAAGCAGTACAACAAGAGTTAAATGGTGAGCGTATCGATGTTGTGGTGTGGTCTGATGATCCAGCGCAATATATCGCAAGTGCTTTAGAGCCAGCAGATGTATCTGGTATCGTATTAGATGAAGATGCACGCAGTGCAGACATCATTTTTGCGACCAATGATCAATTGGCGCGTGCGATTGGTTCACAAGGACAAAATGTTCGTTTGGCATCTGAATTGACGGGTTATAAACTCGACATGATGTTAGAAGAAGAGTATCGTGCTCGTCAGCAAAATGAAGCTCAACAATATCTCGATATGTTTGTTTCTCGTCTTGATATTGATGAAGATTTAGCAATGGCATTGGTTGAGATGGGCTTTACTTCATTAGAAGAAATTGCTTATGTTCCAGCTGAAACATTTGATGAAATCGAGCTTGAGGCTGATTTAGTTGAATTGTTACAAAGTCGTGCGAAAGAAGCTGCATTAACGGATGCGTTAAAACAGCAAGAAAATATTCAAGAGCCAAGTGCAGAACTTCTCGGTATGGAAGGTATGACGACTGAGATTGCATATGCATTGGCGGCGCGTGGTGTGATTACGATTGATGATTTGGCTGACCAAGCGACTGACGATATCTCAGATATCGAAGGTTTAGGTCATGACAAAGCAGGTCAGTTAATTATGAAAGCACGTGAATCATGGTTTAATTAGGAGATAATAGATGACGGACAAGTCGATTCAAGAGTTAGCGCTCAGCGTAGAACGTCCTGTAGAGAAACTCCTAGAGCAGGTTCGCGATGCAGGTCTACCACAGCGTAAAGCAGATGACATTATTACCACTGAACAGCAAGATACTTTGGTCAATTATTTGAAAAAAGTACATGGTCAGGAAAGTGGTAACACAGGAAAAATTGCGTTGAAACGTAAAACAACGAGTACTGCTAAAGTAACAAGTACATCGGGTAAAGCTAAAAACATTAATGTTGAAGTGCGCAAAAAACAAGTATTTGCGAAACCGAGCCCTGAGTTACTTGCAGCAGAAGCAAAAGCGCGAGCTGAAGCTGATCAGAAAGTACGTGTTGAACAAAAAACACGTGTTGAAGCTGAACAGAAAGCCCGTGATAGTGCTGAGCAAAAAGCCAATGCAACTTTAGAAGCAATGCGTGCAGAGCATACTTCTGACAGTTCAACACAAGCACCAGCTAAAACAGCTGTTGTCGTTAAAAAACGTAACAGTGACAAGATTATTAAAGCACCTGTTGTTAAGCCAACAGAAACGCCAGAACAGAAAAAAGCTCGTGAAGCTCAAGCGGCTCAATTAAAAGCTACTGAAGAAGCTGTACGTCGTAAAGCTGCTGAAGAAGCACAACAGCGTACACTTGAGCAAATGCGTAAAATGGCATCAAAATATTCAAATGATGATGCTACGACTACGATTCGCGTGATTGATGACTCTCCTTTAGCTGCTGGTCTTGTTGGTCAAGCATATGAAGATTCATTCAACAAAGAAGACCGTGAAATCAAACGTGGTGGTGCAACTGCAAATCCGCGTGCTGGTAAGAAAAGCGGTCGTGGTGGCGATGCTCAAGCAGAGCAAAGTTTCAGTAAGAGCCATCACAAGCGTGGTTTGAAAACGAGCCAAGCGAATAAACATGGTTTTGAAAAACCTGTTAAGAAGCAGATTTATGATGTTGAGATCGGTGAGAAAATCATTGTTGCTGATCTTGCTCAAAAAATGGCAGTTAAAGTCCGTGAAGTAATCAAAACACTCATGAAAATGGGTGAGTTAGTTACTCAGAACCAAGCAATCGATCAAGATACAGCTGTACTGGTCGTCGAAGAGTTGGGTCATAATCCAGTTCTAGTTTCTGATACTCAAGCGGAAGACAACTTACTTGAAGCTGCTGAAGAAGCACGTGGTGAGCAAACAACTCGTCCGCCTGTTGTAACAATTATGGGGCACGTTGACCATGGTAAAACGTCATTATTAGATCGTATTCGTCGCTCTAAAGTGGCAGCTGGCGAGGCGGGTGGTATCACTCAGCACATTGGTGCTTACCATGTTGAAACTGAGAAAGGTATTATTACTTTCCTAGATACGCCTGGACACGCAGCGTTTACGTCTATGCGTGCTCGTGGTGCGAAAGCAACAGATATCGTAGTTCTAGTTGTTGCTGCTGATGATGGTGTAATGCCACAAACAGCGGAAGCGATTGATCATGCTCGTGCAGCGGGTACGCCGATCATTGTTGCAATCAACAAGATGGATAAAGAATCAGCTGACGTTGACCGTGTACTTAATGAGTTGACTACAAAAGGTATCGTGCCTGAAGAATGGGGCGGTGATGTTCCAGTTGCGAAAGTATCTGCGCATTCAGGTGCTGGTATCGATAGCTTACTTGACCTTATCTTGATCCAAGCAGAATTGATGGAGCTTAAAGCTTCAGCAGAAGGCGCGGCACAAGGTGTAGTAATTGAAGCGCGTGTTGATAAAGGTCGTGGTGCAGTTACTTCTATTCTAGTACAAAACGGTACTTTGAATATTGGTGATCTTGTATTGGCTGGTTCATCTTATGGCCGTGTACGTGCGATGTCTGATGAAAATGGTCAACGTATTACTTCGGCTGGACCATCAATTCCAGTTGAAATTTTAGGTTTACCTGAAGCACCAATGGCGGGTGATGAAGTTCTAGTCGTAAATGACGAGAAGAAAGCACGTGAAGTTGCTGATGCTCGTGCAGATCGTGAACGTCAAAAACGTCTTGAACGTGCAAGCTCTATGCGTCTTGAAAACATCATGGCGTCTATGGGTAAGAAAGATGTTCCAACTGTGAATGTTGTACTTAAGACTGATGTGCGCGGTACTTTAGAAGCATTACATGTTGCACTTGATGAGTTATCTACTGATGAAGTGAAAGTACGTGTAATTGGTTCAGGTGTTGGTGCGATTACAGAATCTGACGTTACTCTTGCAGAATCTTCTGAAGCTGTTTTATTAGGCTTTAACGTTCGTGCAGATAACACAGCGCGTCAAAAATCTGACCAAGATGGTATCGACATTCGTTACTACAGCGTTATCTATCAATTAATTGATGACGTGAAAGCAGCAATGAGCGGTAAACTTGCTCCTGAACATCGTGAAACAATCTTGGGTGTTGCTCAAGTTCGTGAAGTGTTCCGTTCAAGTAAGTTTGGTGCTGCTGCAGGCTGTATGGTAATGGAAGGTGTAATCCACCGTAACAAACCAATCCGCGTCTTACGTGATGATGTGGTTGTATTCCAAGGTGAGCTTGAGTCATTACGTCGTTATAAGGATGTAGTAGAAGAAGTTCGTGCTGGTATGGAATGTGGTCTTGCGGTTAAAGGTTATAACGACATCAAAGAACTTGATAAAATCGAAGTTTATGATGTTCAATTGGTTAAACGGAGTCTTTAATGGCGGGTAGCCAACGCTTAAAGCGCATGGCGGATTCAGTACAACGTGAGTTGTCAGAGTTGATCCGTCAGGAGCTTAAAGATCCACGCTTAGGTGGTCTAGTGACCATCTCTGCGGTCAAAGTCAGTGCTGACTTAGGATATGCTGAAGTTTATGTAACCGTGATGGGGCGTGAGCTTGGTGATGAGCAAAGTGAAGCAGCAAATAAAGAAACTTTAGATGTATTAAATAAAGCATCTGGTTTCCTGCGTCATGAGCTAAGTCGTCGTATTAAGACACGTATTACCCCTAGATTGCGTTTCCATTATGATAAAACCAATGCATATGGTAACTACATGTTTGGTTTGATCGCGGAAGCTGTCAAGGATCTGCCTGAACAAGGGCAAGAAGATAAAGAATAAATTTAAAAAAGCCACCTTCGGGTGGCTTTTTTACGATGAGAATATATTGTTTAAATCACAAGATTTAGTTCTGATCTTCTTTATTTGCTGTACGACGATAACGTTGCCACGGTAGCGGACGATTTAAAGCTTCTGGAACATCACCACTGGTTGAACGCAAACGTAAATGAATTGCAGCTTGTGCCATTAAATTTGCAGATACTGGGGCAGTAATAAAGGCAAATAAAGTAATCAATAATTCAGCAAAACCGAAACGACCTTGAGTCGCTCCAAATACCATAGCTGCAATTAAAAAACTACCTAAACCTAGTGTGCTTGATTTTGTGGGTGCGTGTAGGCGCATAAATAAATCAGGTAAACGAATCATGCCGATGGAACCCACCAGCATAAAAAATGCACCAAAAATCAAAAAGAAGGAAATAATTATTTCAAAAACAAATTGCATGATATATCTCCTTAATCGATCACATGACCCGTTGTAAAGTAACGAGCAAGAGCCGCAGTTGACACAAAGCCCAACATGGCAACCAGTAGTGCGCCTTCAAAGACATTCGTGCTGACCCAATACACACCTAAAACGATAATTAGACAAGTCGCGTTCAGGAAAAGCGTATCCAACGCCAATAATCGATCAATCACTGATGGTCCTATGATTAAGCGAATTAGGCAAAGAAACATAGAGATCGTAATCGCAATTAAGCAAATACCAAGAGCATAAGGCAAGATTGTCATTGTTCTACTCCTTGCATTGGCTTGACATTAAAAATCTCCAATAAAGGTGTTTCATATCTATTTTTGATTTCTTGAATATCAACTTCTGCATTATCTGAACTGAGTGCATGAACTAGAATATCACCTCGCTCTTGATCAATACCTGCTGAAACTGTACCTGGTGTTGTGGTGATGATCATCGCCAGTAATGTATTAACTTCTTCATGTTCCGTTTCAAGCGGTACTCGATACCATTTAGGTTGTAAGTGATCTATTGGTCCAAGCACCATCCGTGCAACACGAAAGTTTGAAATCACGATATCCCAAAACACAACAAAGAATAATTTGATAGCAGGTATCCAATGTATATGTGGTGTGCGTGCGATGAAAGGGCGTACTAATCGTGGAATAATAATGGCTAACAAGGTAGCTAGAAATAATGTTGATAGTTCAACGCTTCCTGACAACATTAACCAACTGAGAAATACCATAAATGAAACAAATGGGTGTGGAAACCACCGATCAAGCAAAGTGATTTTTTGCATGTTAGTGTTCCTCCATTGGTTTTAATTGACTGGCATTTGGAATTGTTGGTGCTTCAAGTGTTTGCTCTGCAATCTGACGTTGTTTGTATTCCGAAATGTGCTCACCTTGCAATGTTGGTTTAGAAATCACATTTGGAATCAACAGCGCATTATGATCTTCTACTTCACCACCATATTTCGTTTCTGGCAAATAGCTAGGATCATAAGGTTGTACGCTAATAGGGCGACCTTGATCATCAAGTTTTAATATTGCTTCATTATAAAGTGCATGATTTTGAATTTGCTGTGCAGTCGCAGTCATATAATTTTGTACTGGGGCAGCAAAAACGACATAACTCATCAAGCCGAATAAAATGACATAAATCACGGTGTCATTACGATTAGGTGCTTTTTCAGGTAAATCTTGATAAGTAACAAATGCTGCTTCATCAGGATTGTCTTCAGGTGAGGTCGCTCGCCAGAACAGAATAAAACCTACACGTGTTAATGCGATGATACTCAGTAAGCTGACAACTAGAATCACAGCAATAATCCAACCTTGATAAGCTGTTTCAGCTGTTGCTTGAAGAATAAAGACTTTACCTAAAAAACCGCTAAACGGAGGTAATCCAGCCATCATAAGTGCGATGGTGAAATAGGTAAATGCAGCTGCTTTTTCTTGCTTTATTTTGGGTGCGATTTTTAAATGATCTTTAAACTCGCCACGTTGTGAAGTCATCCAGCCACAGAATAGATAAAATGCTGCAGCGATTAATGTACTATGCACTAAATAATAAAGACCTGCTGCCCAAGCTTGGGTGTTTAGCATAGCGATCGCAATCAGTAATGTTCCAATTGACGATAGCACCATAAACCCAACAAAACGACGTAAGCGATCTGCTCCAAGCGCACCAATTACACCATATAGAGATGTAATTAATCCAATAACCAGTAAGACATGCTTTAAGATGTCTTTTGCCATCGCATCATCGAATACCGTTCCATTGACACGTAATATGGCATAGATACCTACTTTGGTCATGATTGTGAAAATCGCTGCAACAGGCGTGCTCGCTACAGCATATGTTTTCGGTAGCCAAAAACCCACGGGCAACATTGCGGCTTTGATACCAAAGACAACGAATAACAAAAAACCACCAGCAATCGCGAGTTTGTGCTGATCATTGTCTAGGGTAGGGACAAGACGGCTGACATCAGCCATGTTTAAACTACCGACACTTCCATAGATCATGCCTAAACCGATGAGGAAAAGCGCCGAGGCAAGTAAATTAATCGTGACGTAATGAACGCCAAGTTGAAAGCGAGGACGACCTTGACCATGCAGTAATAATACGTACGATGCCATCAACAAGATTTCAAAAAATACGAATAGGTTGAACAAGTCACCTGTTAAGAATGCACCAGATAATCCCATGAGTAGGAAGTGGAACATTGCATGGAAATAGCGACCACGAGTATCCCAATTATCACTGGCATACCAAAGTATAGGGAGCGCCAAACCATAAGTTAATACCAGCATGAAAGCTGAAAGTCGATCTAAGACTAAAACAATACCAAAAGGTGCAGACCACTCACTGAGTTGATAAACCGTTATCTGACCTGTGCTCGCTAACAGTAAATAGCTCACTGCAGTAATCAGCCCCAAAGTGATTGAACCTAAACTAATACTCCGTCGCCATGGTTGACGCCAATCTTGTTTTAAAGAACCAGAACCAGGATTTCCTAAAATTAATAGAAGGAAACTTGTAAATGCAGGAATTAAAATACTAAAAATTGGAGCGTGACTTAGCCAAAAATTTGAAAAATTGAACATTATGGCTCATCCTCGCGTGGGTCATATGTCAAGGTTGGTTCCTCTTTGGAGTCAACATGATCCGTACCAGACTCATAACGACTGCGTAACGCCAATTGCACAATAAATGCGGTTGTTGCAAAACCAATTACAATTGCTGTCAAAACTAATGCTTGAGGAAGTGGATCGGTTACTTTGGTTGCTTCAGTTAAAATTGCAGGCGCGTTGACTTGTAAGCGGCCCATTGCAAATAAAAATAAATTCACCGCATAACCAATCATGGCAAGTCCAAGAACGACAGGAAATGTCCTTGCACGCAAAATCAAATAAATGCCTGTTGCAGTCAGTAATCCAATTCCCGATGCGAGTAAAAATTCAATACTTACCATTTTATTTATCTCCACTTGGGATTGGACCCGACATACTTGAGTGGCGAGAGTCACCTAAAACTGAAATTAACAGCATCGTGGCACCCACAACAGTGATGTATACGCCTAAATCAAATGCAGCCGCAGAAGCTAAATGCATTTTGCCTAGAAGCGGAGGCTCAACATAAATATGAGCACTGGTCAAGAATGGACGTGCCCAATACCAAGCGGCAATCCCTGTTAAACCTGCAATCGTGAGTCCAGAACCAATCCATACCTCATAAAGGCGACCAGATTTAGCTTTGATCATTTGCTCTGCCTGATCTTGACCTAAAACGATATATTGAATAATCAATGCCATCGAAGTAATCAATCCTGCAATAAAGCCACCACCAGGATAGTTATGACCACGCAAGAAAATATAAACACTAACCACTAATGCGAGAGGAAGTACCCACGAAGCAGTAATACGTAACATTAACGGTGACGGATTAAAACGATAGCTAAGACCTTGCGTCATGGTCGTACCATGAGCACGCATACCATCCATTAGACATAGGGCACCGATTGCAGCAATACCAAGTACTGCAATTTCCCCAAAAGTATCGAATCCACGGAAATCAACGAGGATCACGTTGACAACATTTGAGCCACCGCCTAATGGGATTGACTGTTGCAAGAAGAACCAAGAGATAGAATTATGGTCTCTGGTTAGGATTAACCATGTAATCCAACCGATGCCAAAACCTCCAGCAATTGCCAAGCTTGCATCACGCCAACGACGAGGACGACTTGATTCGTATGGTGTTAATTGCGGAAGTAATGATAGGCTCATGAGAAGCAATACAGTAGTGACAACATCAACTGTGATTTGAGTTAATGCAAGATCTGGAGCAGATAAAGTCACGAAAACCATGGTCACGACTAAACCAACGGCTCCGCTGATTAACACTGCCTTGATACGTTCATGATGGAACCACAGCATCATCCAACATGCTGAGAATAGAGTAAGCCAAAGAACGATTGCGATCCAAGGTGCATGTGTAAGTTCTCTAGTACCAGTGGTTAAGCCTTGATTGAACAAAGGTAAGGCGACCATGATGATGCTGAACAAAACGATCCAGAGCAAATAGCTTTGTAATGAACCATTTTCAGTTTTTTGCTTAAGTTTGCGGCTATTCAATAATAAATGTTTAAGGAATAACTCGAATAAAATCTTTCCTTGAAACTTGCCTAAATACGGATCTAAATCGATTTTACGAATGCGACCATCTTTGGCGAGGCTAAAATAGAAAATTGCCCCGCCAATTAATGCAACCACACTCATTAGCAATGGAGCATTAATACCGTGCCAAATCGCGAGATGTGTCCCTTCAAAATTTGGTTGCATGAGACTGGCACGTGTCACGCTGTTGACCATCGTACCTGCAAGAAGGGCAGGGAAAATACCGACTAAAATACATAAAGTCGCAAGAAAAATTGCAGGTAAACGCATACCTAAAGGTGGTTCATGCGCATCTTTATTTGGCACTTGATTTCCAAGCTCGCCGTCGAAGAACACCCCGTGAACTAGGCGAATCGAGTAACTGACTGCAAATATGCCGGCCAAAGTTGCAACGATAGCTGAAATGACCATCACGGGTCCTGACAAATTAGCGAGCAATTCGGTAAAGAACATTTCTTTGGAAATAAAACCATTGGTCAGTGGAACACCTGCCATTGAGGCAGCTGTGATCATAGTTAATGTGCCAGTGAACGGTAATAATTGCCAAAGACCACTAAGCTTGCGTAAATCTCGCGTGCCGCTTTCATGATCAATAATACCAGCGATCATAAACAATGCAGCTTTAAAGGTTGCATGGTTAATGATATGGAAGATTGCGGCTGCTACAGCAAGAGGAGAACCAATACCAAGTAAACAAACAATTAAACCCAAGTGACTAATTGTTGAATAAGCCAATAAACCTTTGAGATCTTCTTTGAAAATCGCGAAACCTGCTGCCATACACAAGGTGAACAGACCAACAAAAGTTACGATATTGTGATAAAGCGCAGCACCAATAAAAATAGGTGCTAAACGAGCAAGTAGAAAAATACCTGCTTTTACCATAGTCGCTGAATGTAGATATGCTGAAACAGGCGTTGGTGCAGCCATCGCATTCGGTAACCAAAAGTGGAATGGAAACTGGGCACTTTTGGTAAATGCACCTAATAAAATTAATAATAGTGTCGGAACGAATAAGGCATGTTGTTGAATTTCATCTTTCATCAATACCAGTTGATCGATTTGATAAGTTCCCGTAATTTGCCCCAAAAGAACAAATCCACCTAGCATCGCTAATCCACCCATCCCCGTAATGGTGAGAGCCATACGTGCGCCACGTTGAGCAGCATCGTACTGACTCCAGTAACCCACTAAAAGAAATGATGAAATACTGGTAAGCTCCCAAAAAACTAAAAGGATCATCAAGTTGTTTGAGAGTGAAATCCCGAGCATCGCTGCCATGAACAACATCAAAAGTTGATACAGTTTAGCTAACGAATTTTTAGGACTTAAATAATAATAAGCATAAATATAAATAAGCGTACCGATACCGCTAATCAGTAAACTAAACAATAAACCTAAAGCATCTAAACGAAAGCTTAAATTGATCCCAAATTGCGGAAGCCAGTCCCAGCTTTGTATGAGCGGTGTGCCCTGAAGAACCGTTTCTGCTTGAGTTAGCAGTAATAAAAAACAACTCAGGCTAATGCCTATCGCCCCTAGTGCCGTCACACCACGTGAAAAACGTTGCAGCTGTGAGACAAGGGTGGTGCCGAGTATAAGCGGTAATAAGATAATAATCGGTAGCACACTGGTATCCATGTCGATGATTTAGATCAAAGGACCTAAGGGTGAATTTTCTTCCAAGATTCACAGGCATTCAAAGAGATTGCCAAAGTTTCAAATCTCGAAACCCAATCAAGTTAACGGAGGCAGCAAGTTGTATTGCACAACTTGAAAATAAAAAATGAGTTTTATCTTACTATAAAACATCAACAAAAACCCGATGGTATTACATGAAGTAACAACATTCTAGCAACTCAAAAGCCAAAAATCGTTCACCAAAACAATCAATTAAAGTGAAGTCTCTTGAGGGGTATCATCTATTTTTAACAGATTGAATAAATCAGTTTTTTCTTGTGGATTAAGTTCCTGTATTTGATGAAATAACTCACCCACTTTACTTACAAGGGTTTCTGTTTCTAACAAATTATGCGTTTGAGCAACGTTAGTTCCTTCACTCCATACCAGTTGATTATAAAGTTGCGAGAGTTGGTTTTGAGATTGTGCAAGATTGATTTCGTAGATTTCGTTGGCATCCAAACGTAAACATTGATAATCAAGCGCATGTTCTAAAAGCTCATCTCGGTTGCCTGTTACGATGATTTGTAGTCTAGGGAATGCAAGATGTAGTCGCTGTAGAATTTCTGCTGAGAAGTTTTGATCGAGTTGATGATCAACCTGATCAATTAATAAAATCCCATCACCTTCTAAGCATGGATCGAAGCAATGTTGGTTAAGTAAACATAAGCGACGTGTCACATCACCGATCAGTGCGATCCATGTTTTGAGGGAGGCTGATAATTGTTGAAATGGAATGAGCTGCTCTTTGTAGCGCACCATCAATTGCAGTTTTGGTACATATTGTATAAATAAATCAGTAACTTCTGGAAAAACTGTATGTAGACTTTTTTTCAGAGCATATAAGTTTGGTGCAGATAGTTGTTTGGGATGATTAGCAAGTTCTTGTTGAAGCTGCTGTAAAATTTCAGACTGATTTTGTTGTTTGAAATCATTCCCCATTAAGCGTCGAACAATATGAGCTGAGTGCGCATTTTCCACGTCACTGATTTCTCTTAACCATTCAAAAAAACGTGCAAAGGTTGTGTAGGGAAGTGCTGTTAAATCATATGCCGCAATTTCTTGCAAAATACCTGGAACATTTTTGCTTTGTAGATTGACTTCTTGGACGAAGCGTTCAGCAGGATAGTAGGCAATCAGGGGTAAGCCGAACAAAGGATCTTGCAGGCTGGTTTTCTGATAAAGATTCACCACTTGATCTAGTTGTTGAGTTTCAACCTGACTGATACCAACGCCTTGACTATTAAATGTTTTAAATAATTTCCATGAGCAACTATGCGTATCTGTTTCTAGAGCAGAACTACTTTCAGCAAGAGCACCATTTAACTCAGAACTGATTCTAACGTTGACTTGAACTTTTGCTTGAAGTCTAGTCAGCATAATATCTTGATCAGAGATCACTACGCCTGCGGTTCGAATATCTTTGAAACGTGCTGAAAACCAAGTCAGGGCTTGGTAAATATTTTTTAAAACTGTGGTTTTGCCTGTCGCCTGATCACCAAGGATTAAGGTAATTGGGCGTTGTGCAGGGTGAAATTCAACAGTTAAATCTCGGAACATTCCGACATGTTTAAATTGAACCGACTCTAGTTGCATAAGCTCACCTCAATCCTGAGCGCTTTATCCTGCGGACTGGCGAAGAGTTGAGGGAGCGCATCGTTTTAATTGTTGTATTAAGTCATATAGATGATGAATATTTAGACTTACTTTAGCACGTGTACACGCAACGTAAAGTAATCTCAGCTCTTCATCTGTAATTTTATGTTCCAAGCCATTTATTTTAAATTGATAGTCATCTTCGATATGCACGCGATTCCACTCTAAGCCTTTGGCTTTATGAGCGGTTGAAATGACATAATCAGCTTGTTCAATCGGGGTGATTTTAGCTAAAGCGCGTTTGAGTGGCTCAGTCCCATGATCGTCAACTAGTTTCACTAAGGGTTTGATATCACTGCCATCATTCGTTTCACAGTATTCATGTACATCATGCCATGAGTTAAACCAAGCAAGCTCTGGTACATCGGTGATGCGTTTACCTTGTTTGAGTAAACTGGCAGCATCAACAAAACGACTCAGTTTTTGGTGATCAGCTTGTAAGCTGACTTTATCACCATGGACTAAACCTGAAAGTAATAACTCCATCGCTCGTGCATTCGTCCGACATAAAATCGCATCGCGCATTTTGGTATGCGGTTTGTTGACGACATTGGACTTAACATTTGGATTGCCGAGTAAAGGGACAGTTTCATTCAACGCACCTAGTATGGAGTTTGCTACCTCAGCAATCGCATCACCAAAACGGAATGAAGTCGTCAAGCGACTTTCATGTAAGGGCATTTGTTGCATTGCATTGACTGCGCCACGCCATGCATAAATCTGCTGATGTGCATCACCCACATAAATCACTTGGGTACTTTTTTGACGAAGTAATATGCCAAGCATCAGAGGATCTGCATCTTGTGCTTCATCAAACAAGACATAATCTGTTGGAATATTGGGTTCAGATAAAGCCCATAATTTCAGATAAATGTCATGCCCAATACCTGCTTGATGATTTGGATCAATCGATTCTAACCAACGTCTTTCTACTGCAGGGTAAAGGTGTTGTTGTAATGACTCAATATCATCTTGGTGCAACCAGCTAGGTGCTTGAATATGACGAGGCGCAGGATATTGCGAACTTGTCGAGCAAAAATAACTGACTGCATTTGCCACTAAACTCGCAAGTCGACTAGGCATCAGTACATATTTTTCATAACGTCCCCCCATAAGGCGACGTAATGTAATCGGCTCAAGACGATATTCTTTAGCGATAAAACTTGGGCTTAAACGTGGTAAGCGTAATTTATCAGTGACGCCACGAGGTACACTGCGAAAAGCAAGTGAGTGAAAGGTTCTGCAATTCACATTGCCATGAAATTTATTTTGCGCTTCAGATGCGATGGCTTTGTTGAATGCTAAATACATACCACGACGTTCAGGCATGGCATCACTAATCATTTGCAACGTCGTGGTTTTACCTGTGCCAGCATACGCAATCACTTTAAATGATTGTCCTAAACGAGCATTATCTATGGCAATCGCTTGCTCGTAGGTAGCTTTGGGTTTCTCGTGATTTGACACAGGCTCTAATTACGCTTCTTTGCTACGATTTGCTTTTTCAACCAAACCAGATAGACCTTGACGGCGAGCAAGTTCATCTAAAACTTCTTGCGGATCAAGATCGAAATAGCCCAACATGACAATACTGTGGAACCATAAATCGGCAACTTCATAAATGAGGTCATGTTTGTTTTCGAGAGAGGCTAGTGCGGCATAATCTTTGGCTGCAATAATGCTTTCAACACTTTCTTCACCGACTTTCTCTAGAATTTTATTGATGCCTTTTTTGTATAGACTCGCAATATAAGAACTATCTGCGGCAGCATTTTTACGCTCTTGCATCAAGCGACCTAAATACGCAAGTACATCGACTTGTTCACTGTGGTTATGCTCGTGAGTTTCTACTTTCGCTGATACACCATAAATCGCCGTTGGATCTTTCAGCTGGGCATCTACAATCTCCCAACCTTGAGGGGTCAGTTTGCGATAGAAACAAGATTCACGACCTGTATGACAAGCAATACCACCATGTTGTTCAATTTGTAGAATAATAACGTCAGCATCGCAATCGAGACGGATTTCATGTACTGTTTGAAAGTGTCCAGATTCTTCGCCTTTGTGCCACAATTTTTGACGTGAACGTGAGTAATACACCGCTTGATTCTTTTCAGCCGTCAGTTGTAATGCTTCACGGTTCATCCATGCAACCATTAACACTCGACCAGTTTGATGATGTTGTGCAATGGCAGGAACAAGACCATTGGAATCAAATTTAACTTCATCTAACCAGTTTGACATGAGTGAAAAATCCATTGAGTGGAAAGCCGTTAGTGTAGCGTTTGTGGCTTAGGTTGGCTATGCTTGTTGGGTAAAAAGTCATGGATCAGGCTTTAAAGATAGTTTGAGATTTCAATCAAGTTCTGATCTGGATCACGAAAATAAATCGAAAGGATTTTTCCCATCGCACCTGTTCTTTCGATTGGACCTTCAATGATTTTAATGTGCTGTGCCTGAAGGTGCGCAATCACTTCATGGAGTGGTGTTTCCGCAATAAAACATAAATCGGCCGATCCTGCGGTTGGACAATATGCTTTAGGTTCAAATTCTTTACCAGCTTGATGTAGATTGATTTTTTGATTGCCGAATTGCAGTGCTTTTCGGTTTTCGGCAAAAGTAACGACTTCAAAATTCAGGACTGATTGATAAAACTGGCAGGTGATTTCAATATTAGCAACGGTCAAAACAAAATGGTCTAAATGGCTAATTTTCATATTTAATTCAACTCTCTTTATTTTTTATTCACATTCAGGTAAGGATTGATTGTTTGTAATCAAACGATTTTCATGGTGTTGATACTCAGCAATTTGCTGATAACTCATTTGTTGAAGAGGTCCTTTTTTTAAGCCTGAAATGGTGATTGCCATTTCTTTACGAAAATAGGGGATTTGATACATCCACGGGAAAATTAAGTCACGTAAACTACCTGCCCACCAGTGGTTGGATTGATAAAGAGGAGTCAGTAAACGGCTGAGAAATTGATAGAACTGAGTCGAGGAGCGGCGATGTTGGTGATAGTGTTGCCATAATATCGACCAATCAATCTGCTGGTTTTTCTGAGCGAGGCGCAATGATTGCGAAAAAGCCCATGCATCTAACAGAGCCATATTGGCACCTTGCCCCAACTGAGGGCTCATGGCGTGCGCTGCATCACCGATGACCCCGATTCGACTTTGACCAAATTTTGACATCACCACATCACGATATTGAGCTGATAACCATTGCGGTTGATTTTGTTGGTCTAATAAAAGTTGACTGAACCACTCAGCCACATCTGGCCAGCGATCTGAAACTTGTTTTAGCCATTGCTGCTTTGTAGATTCATCTTTTAAGAAAGATTGCAGTTGCGATGTTGGTAAACTCCAAAACACACTTGAAAGCCGTTGTTGTGGTGCTGTAGGAATAGCTCCTGTCGGTAATATTCCCATCATAATGTTAGAGCGATCATAAAATTGATGCAGAATTTCAGGATTCAAGCTTAAGCATTCAGGCACGATTGTCCATGCAGCTCCCCAAGGATAGGGTTGATCGATTTTAACCCATGCTTTAGGTCGAAGTTGGCTTCTTGCACCGTTGGCAATCAGTACCGCATCAAAACAATCATCGAAGAATTGGTGTTTGCATGGGCCAAAGATTCGAACTTCACTTTGTAGTTCCTCAAGTCCGTCGATACGATGTCCCATTCTCCAAGTGACATGACTCGAATATTCAGCCAATTTTTCAGTTAAGACGTGACATAAGGTGGCACGATGGATACCAAGACCAAAACGAAGAGCCTCAGCTTGGTGATAATGACTATTCACCAATAGACGTTTATCTGCAAGTTGACCTTCTAAACCTGTGACTTTTGCACCTAATTTCAATGCTTGATCAAGTACACCAAGATGTTCGAAAACAGCTAAGCCAGCAGGTTGTAAAAGTAAACCAGCACCAACAGGAGAGAGTTCATCAACGTGTTCAAAGATCGTGACTTGATGACCTTCACGTGCAAGCAAAATCGCAGTGGCGAGTCCTGCTGTGCCTGCGCCAATAATTGCAAAATGAGGTGTTTTCATTATTTTTTCTTTTAAAGTATTTGTATATTGATCTAGTCCTGATCTTAACTGATATCTATATTTTGAAAAAGATTAAAAAACTGACTTATAAAAAAGCCCTTGTATGTACAAGGGCTTTGGAACTTATTTCACAATCCGCCACAGTGCCAAAAGGCTACTTAAGACGATCAGAATGATCGAAACAAACCAAGGGCTTATAATTGCGATTGTTAACATAATCAACATCGTGCTGCCAAACATCCAGCTACGACGTTGTTGCTGTTGCATTTGCAAACGCATTTGTTGTATTTCGCGCAGTTGTTTGTCTTGCCATGCCGACTGGTTTTTTAAACCATTCAAACTATCAATGAGTAAAGTTGGTAAATCCTGAGCACCCAAAAGTAAGTCTGGGATTTGTTGTCCAATCTCTTTGATATTTTTAACTGGGTTCATATTGGCTTTGACCCATTCAGTCAAAATCGGTTTTGCCAATTTCCAAATATCAAGTTGAGGGTAAAGATCAGTTCCTAAGCCCTCTACATGGACTAAGGTTTTCAACAACAACATCAGTTGCGGTGGGATTTCTAAATGGAATCGACGCGCAATATCCATGACTTGAATCAAAATACCTGCAAAATCTAATTGATCCATTGGTTTTGAGACCATTGGGCCTACAGTGCGGCGCATCTCACGAGATAAAGCATCTTGGTCAGTACCAGGTGGAATCCAACCTGCTTGATGTACGATCTGAATCAATTGCATGAAGTTACTGTTCATGACAGCAAGTAGCATCCGCGCTACGGTCATTTGGTCATGTTTTGACAACTCACCCATAATGGCGCAGTCCAACGCGATAAAGCGTGGGTTACTTGGGTTAATTGTTTCCACAAACACATTACCGGGATGCATGTCAGCGTGGAAAAAGTTGTCACGGAATACTTGGGTGAAGAAAATTGTTAAACCTTTTTCCGCCAAATCAGCACGATCCATGCCTAGACGATCAAAAGTTGCGGTATCTGAAATTGGAACACCAGTGATGCGTTCTGCGACCATCACGTCTTTACTGTCCATATAGACTTCTGGCACATACATCATGCTTGAGCCAGTAAAGTAATCACGCATGCGGCGAGTGTTGTCTGCTTCTAGACTTAGATCAAGTTCATTTAAGATAATTTGACGATAATCTTGAATGATTTCAGATAAATGCAGTGCACGCGCAGCTTCTAAACGGTTTTCTAGCCAATCGCCCAACCATGCCAAAATCTCAAAGTCTTGCAAAATTTGACTGCGAATATCAGGACGAGTGACTTTAACGATTACTTCACGTCCATCGTGCAAAGCCGCAGTATGAACTTGTGCAATCGATGCAGCCGCAAGGGGTTGTTCATCAAAACGTAGAAAGAGTGTTGAAATATCTGCTTTTAATGAGTCTTGAATGCGCTGTTTCGCCAATTGTGTGTCATAAGGTTTTACACGATCTTGTAATAAAACCAATTGTGATAACACTTCAGGCGGGATCAAATCTCGGCGAGTCGAAAGCAATTGCCCAAGTTTAATGGCCAAAGGACCCATATCCTCTAGGGCTTCTTTTAACTTGAGAGGATTCTTTTTCTCACGACTTGACCACGCCGCAGGATGCATTTTGATGATGTTTAATGCATGACGTGCTTTAACTGGTAACTCTTCCGCAGGAAACAAGGTGTCAAGGCGGTAATGTGCTGCAATACGCCAGAGTTCGAGTAACCGTGTAATATGCGGAATCATATGGAATTTTACCTAGTCTTGTGTGGGATTAAACTGAGATTTTAATTGCTGAAATTTTGCTTCTAAGCGATCAATTTCTTGATTGAGCTGACGAGTTTCTCGATTCAGATCATCCATTTGCCAACGTGGCGCAAACAAACCACTATCTTCTTTAAGTGTATCTTCGACAAAGAACAAATGACTTTGCAACGAGCGCTTTATTTGCTGAGGCGCAAGCTGAATTTTTCCTAACTCATGTGCGAGTTGTGGACCAATCCAAGGGGATAAATGTGCAGCGAGATCAGGTTCCGCCTGTTGCATGATGCGCTGGATATCTTGCAATAAATGATAATCACCCTGTAAAGGAATATTACCGATTTGATCCATATCACTTAGCAAAAGTCGAATCAGTTCTACCACGTTTGCAACATGTAAGGTTGCAGTGGCATCGGTGATCTTATTTTGATGATCGAAGGGGCGCTGCTCAAAAATAGAAGGAGTTTGACTCTGTCCAGTGACAGTGGGTTCTAGACGAACTTTATTTTCATCAAAGAAAACATCAACTGAGAGTTGTGGACTATCGATCACAACTCGTAATAGTTGACCTTGTAATTGATTCAGTTGGATACGCGTAATCGCATCCAAATCAATCACATGATGAATGATACGTTCGACTGCACCGAGTGCTAAAATCGACCACATATCTTAAGCCTTACAGTTTGAATCCACGGTGAACTGCAACAATACCACCTGTTAAGTTGTGGTAATCACAGCTTTGGAAGCCTGCATTTTCCATCATGCCTTTAAGTGTACGTTGGTCTGGGTGCATACGAATAGATTCGGCAAGGTATTTATAACTTTCAGAATCATTCGCCACCAATTTACCCATCATCGGAAGTGCGGTGAATGAGTAAAAATCGTAGAGTTTTGAAAATGGCTCAAAAACAGGTTTTGAGAACTCAAGTACCAATAAACGACCACCTGGCTTAAGTACGCGATACATCGCTTGTAAAGCCGCATCTTTGTCAGTCACGTTACGTAAACCAAAACTGATCGTCACTAAATCAAAACTATTATCCGCAAAAGGTTCTAATGTTTCTGCATTGGCAAGTACGAAATCAACATTGGTGCAGCCCGCATCAATCAAACGATCACGACCAACATTCAACATAGATTCATTAATATCTGAAAGTACCACATGCCCTTGAGGACCGACTTCACGGCTAAAGACTTTCGCTAAATCACCTGTACCGCCTGCAATATCCAAGACATGCTGCCCACGACGAACGCCTGACATGTTGATCGCAAAGCGTTTCCATAGACGGTGAATACCAAATGACATCAAGTCATTCATGATGTCGTATTTACTCGCAACTGAATGGAAGACTTCAGCAACTTTTTGAGCTTTCTCATCACTGCTAACAGTCTGATAGCCAAAGTGTGTGGTCGCGCCGACATTGCCAGTATTGGCACCACGCGGTAAGTTGTATTTTGGTACAGAGCCACCTGTAGGGGTAGATGCAAGTCCTTGTTGTAATGATTGTTGTTGACCTTGCGGTGTGCCTTGCGGAAGCGGTGAACTTAGGAATGGACTGACTTTGTCTGAACTCGGTTTTTGCTCAACTTCTGGGGTAGGCTGTTGGTTTTCGTTAGACATTGTTTTCTCCTAAACTCTCGTTCTAGCGATACGAATCAACATGCATGATGACAGATTTTGTAATTTTTTACAGGGCTTAGCATGTAATTGTTATGAATAATATACAGAAAGTCAGTGACTAAAAAGAGTTTCTAAATCGAAAAATGCTTATGCGTCATCTCTCAATAAAAATTAGCAGAGATGACGCTGATGTTTAAGGGCGAAATGGGTCTGGGTGACCTGCGTGAACCTTCTCAATAATTTCACGCTCTTTTTCAGTGAAAGTTTTGATGAAGTTAGCCGCTGATTTCATTGGTTTCATCGCTGCAAAACCTTCTTGAATAAAGTCATACATGCGTTCGAATTGGTATTTATGGGCAATGCCTTTACACATTTTAAATGCAGCGTACATCATAGTTGAACGCATATATTTATCTAATGCGACACCTAACTCATCCAAAAGATGTAATTGCTCATAACGATCTTCTCCTTGATCCAATTTGATGAGCGTTTGACGCATAATTTCATCAGTCAATACAGTTTCAGCTGGGTAATCTTGTAAAAGTTGTACAGCAACTTGCTCATCCAAACGTGTTGCTAAGACAGCTAGGCTAACCGATTTAGTTCCCGTTTTAATTGCATTATCTGGCAATAGACTTTCTGCTTTGTGTGCATATTTCAATAGACGTTCGATCTGCTGTGCCATTGCATCAAAATCTGGTCCACCATACAAACGGTTTAAAAAGTATTGTGCCATCAACTGATTTTCAGGTTGGGCAAAAAACTCTTGGTGTGTGGCAGCAATACGTGCTTTCATCCATGCTTGTACGTCATGTAAACGCTGAGCTAGAACTGGATCTTGATGGTAATTTAAGCTTTGGTATTGTAATAAAAGTTGATCAAATGCAGCGAGTTTTGACATGTTCGAACTCAAAAGAAATAAAACCTTAAAATCATAGGCGTGATGATAACTTAGAACTATGACAGCACAAACCTAAAATCTTTAACAATCGGTCAGTCGAGATATGCACTGAATCTAATCTACATAAACTGTACACGGGATTTGATGCCTTTTTATCAGATTTAACTATACTTATTGTTAATAATTAAACATTTAGAATTAAATATGAGCACACAACAACCGACATTTGAACTACGATCAGAAGAAGAACTTTCTTTGGATTTGATTGAGGCACAATATGCTTTAAAAGATAGCCAAGATAAAAAAAATGCCAAAAGCGTATTAATCCTTGTCAGCGGAATTGAACTTGCAGGTAAGGGCGAAGCGGTTAAGCAATTACGTGAATGGCTTGATCCTCGTTATCTTAAAGTGAAAGCTGATGCGCCTAAGTTGTTGAGTGCCGATGAAACATTCTGGCAATCCTATACTCGGTTTATTCCTGCTGAAGGGCAAATCGTCGTGATGTTTGGTAATTGGTATAGTGATTTGTTATCTACTGCGATGCATGTTGCGAAGCCTTTGGATGAAACACTGTTTGATGCTTATGTTGAGCAGATGCGATCATTTGAACATGATTTGCAAAACAATAATGTCCATGTCATTAAGGTCTGGTTTGATTTATCTTGGAAATCATTACAAAAACGATTAGACCAAATCGATGCATCTGAGCGGCATTGGCATAAATTGCATGGCTTAGATTGGCGTAATAAAAAACAATACGATACATTGCAGAGTCTCAGCCAACGATTTACCGATGACTGGTATGTGATTGATGGTGAAGATGCAGAGCGACGTGATCAATGTTTTGCTCAATATATTTTGCAGACTTTACAAGAGCTCCCTGTTCATCAAACTAAAGTCACTGAGAAGTGGCAACAAGCCAAAATTCCAAACGAGCTATTAGAGCCATCCAAACAAGTTTTGGATAAAGATCAGTATAAGGATGAGCTTAGTAAACTCACCAAAAAGGTGGCTGATGCACTTCGATATGATGACCGTAAAGTGATTGTTGCATTGGAAGGAATGGATGCCGCAGGCAAAGGCGGAGCAATCAAACGGATTGTGAAGAAGCTAGACCCTCGTGAATATGAAATTCATACGATAGGAGCTCCAGAACGGTATGAGCTACGTCGTCCTTATCTTTGGAGATTTTGGAATAAGCTCAATGATGGGGAGAAAATTACGATTTTTGATCGCACATGGTATGGGCGTGTTTTAGTCGAAAGAATTGAAGAATATGCAACTACTGTAGAATGGCAACGTGCTTATGATGAGATTAATCGCTTTGAGCAAAGCTTAGTCGATAGTCAAACCATAGTGGTGAAGATTTGGCTTGCGATCAGTAAAGATGAACAGGCGGTTCGATTTAAAGAAAGGGAAGAAACACCTCATAAACGTTTTAAGATCACTCCTGAAGATTGGCGAAATCGTGAAAAGTGGGATGATTATTTAGACGCTGCGGCAGATATGTTTGAGCGAACGAATACTGACTATGCACCTTGGTATGTGATTGCGACTGATGATAAAAATACAGCAAGAATCGAGGTGTTGAAAGCGATTCTAAAACAGTTGAAAGTTGGGTAAGACTAAACTTCTGATGAGTTTGTGAATATGTGGAAGAAATTGTTAAAAATAGGATTAACTTTAAGCTCCATACTTCTGCTCGCTTTTGTTTTTTTTATTGGATTTTATATTTACATGATTTATGGAATTCATCCCTCGGATGAAGGAAATATAAGTATTAGCTGTACATGGGAAAATGGCAAGTTGACTACCGAAAGAACGACGATCATACAAGGTGAAAGAGTGGTATCGTCAGGCGAGGTAGATGATTGTGTTCATTGAAAAAGTGTGTAGTAATGACTAGATCACATCTAAGAAATGTGATCTAGTCATTCTTAAATTTAAGCCACGATGGTGCTTCGACTTTTTTGCTGAATACGTTTTGCCAAGTTATAGCAATCTTGGATATGTGCTTCAGTGATTTTACGCATCATAAAATAACCAAGGCTTGCTGCGATCAGTTGACCACCCAAAGGGATAAATTTGGTCACTTGTTTAGTGGCAATTTTGGTAAAAAAGCCGTTAAAAGATTTTTTCATTGCTGTGCGTGCGACAACGAAACCAGAGAACTCAAAACCACGTTTGCGTAATTCGTCCCAATGGATTTTCTTGGTTTCAGGATCGTAAACACTAATATGTTCAGGGGCTAAACCAAAGCGTGCATTAATATGCGGAATGATTTGCGTCAACATGCCTAAGTCGACAACAACGTCAAAAAATGGAATCGGTACAATTGCTGCACCAGCAGACCAATATGCACGTTTTTTTGTTAATTCTAAACATTCCTCTCGGATTTGCTCCAAGTTCAAACTTGGATCTATTGAATCAGGAATTTTTTCGATTTTCATAAAGTTATACCTAATGTCTATCCCTTGATAGTACATTCAATCGTATTGAATGATGAATTTCAAAACAAATTTTTTATTTGATTGTTGGATTAACGTGACATAGTTTGTTGAAGTTGTATAGTGATGATTGTGTACGAATTTGTGCATTCGAATGGTGATTTATTAAAGAGGTTTCTTTAACACATGGGTATTCATGTCATTCAAAGTCAGCGCCTAGATGTATTATTACAAGGGGTGATGGCCTCGATGAATCAGCCGAGTTCGTCACCATTTCAAGTTTTTCAAACGCAGCATTTTATAGTTCCTAGCCCTGCTCAAGAACAATGGCTAACGCAAAAAATTGCTGAGCAGCAAGGCATGTCAGCGAATTACCAATTTCACCAGCGTATTCGTGGTTTTCAATGGTATGCCTATCAACAGGTGCTTGAAAATAAAGAACAAGTTCGTAAAGCCAATATTCCTCGTTTGATTTTAAAATGGCGTATATACCAGGCTTTACAACCTTTTATTCAGTCTGCACAGATCAGCTTGCTTGAAGATCATCCTTTATATTCGATTGTGCAGCGTATTTATGACAGTGCCGACCAATTACAAGATGGCACAGAGAAGCAGTTAAAAAAGCAAAGCATACTGTATTGGGTCGCTGAGCAAGTCTCCCATCTTTTTAATAACTACATGATTTATCGCGGAAGTTGCCAACGTGACTGCGTACAGGATTGTAGTTGTGCGAGTAACTGGTTGTCTAAATGGGGGCGTAATCAAGCCCTCGATATTGAAAAGTTAATCTCGACAACAGATCAACAGACGTCTGCGTTTAGTTTGAACCAAATCGAACAGTTAGAGGCTTGGCAGCGTTGGTTGTGGCAGCATTATTTCCATGAGGATTTTGTGGAAATGCAGCGTATTGATACCGATTTTTGGAAACTTTTAGACAATGAGGACACAAGAGCGAAGGCTTTGGCTCAACTTCCCAAGCAGATCATTATATTTACTCTATTAGATTTACCACCTAGCCAATTACAGTTTTTACGCCGTTTAGGGCAGTATCTTGATGTGTTGATTTTGCATTTCAACCCGTCACAAGAGTATTGGGCAGACAGTGTCGATCCGCAATGGAAGCAGCGTTACGATCTTGGTGTCAAAGAGCGCTTTATTCTTAAAAATCCAAAGGCGACAGATGCAGAAATAACGGCCTTTTTTGAACAATTCACTTTGTTTTTTAATGCGCAGGCCCGTGAGTCACGTCATCCTTTATTGACTCGACTGGGTAAACAAGCTCGAGATCATTTCTCACTTTTATCACAATTGGCAACAGGTGAGGAAGGAAAATGGGTCGATGCCTTTGTGGATCATTTTCCAGAAACTTTATTGGGTAAAGTGCAGTCAGATATTTTCTATCTTGCTGAACCCAAAGCTGAACAGTATCAGTTAGCTGAAAATGATCAGTCGATTCAGATTCATGTGTGTCATTCCAGTTTAAGACAACTTGAAGTGCTGAAAGAGCAATTGGTGCATTGGTTATCTGAAGCAGATGACATACCACGCCGTGCGAGTGATGTATTGGTATTAACGCCTAATCTAACTGAATTAGAACCTTTAATCCGCAGTGTGTTCCCTGCGGTTGCTCATACTCAAGAGGTGTTTTTACCCGTCAAAATTGCTGGGGTGGCACAACTAGATGCACTCAACGCATGGCGAGCTGTTTTAGGTCGGATTCAATTACCACAAGGGCGTTTTACTCAGAATGATTTTGCAGATTGGTTGAATCTAGCCGCAACTCAACAACGTTATGGTCTTGATTATAGTCAAGCTCAACGCATTTTAGCTTTGTTAAATGATGCAGGCTTCAAGCGTGGCTTGGATGCAGCACATTTAAAGCAAAGCTTAAGTGCTAGCGATGACGACTATCGCTATAGTTTTAAGTTTGCTTTAGATCGATTAGCACTAGGGATTGCCATCCCAGCTCATGTGATGGTGCAGCAGACTTTAAGTTATGCAGATGTTCAGCCAAGTGACTTCGAGTTGATAGGTTTGTTGATTGAAATTTATCAAGATTTATCAGCTCGACGTAATTGGTGGATTGCACATGAGTTAGGGCAGAGTTTTACTGTAGAAGCTTGGTTGAAAAAGCTAAAGGAAGACATCCACGAGTTTGAACAAGCTGATATTGTTGCCTTGAAAGCAGTACGCGATATTGTCCATAAGCAAGAGCGAATGCTGACTTTGGCGAGCTATTATGATGATGCTGAAACTCAATTACGTCAGATTTCACTGCCTTTGCCTTATATCGTTGATGAAATTCAACGAGCTTTAGAAAGCCAATCTGCACAAGTCGAACCGACAGGGCAAATTACATTTAGCCAAATTGGTCAGATTCGCCCGATTCCTTATCGATTGATTGTGCTTTTGAATTTAGATACGGGTAAGTTCCCTAATCGAGATAGTCATATCCCCTTTGATTTAATGGATGCTCTTCGTCAGCAATTAGGTGATCGTTCTCGACTGGAAGATGATCAAGGTGCATTTTTGGATGCAGTTTTGCTAGCACAAGAGCAGCTTTGGCTATTCTATAATGGTTTTGATGTAAATGATGGTGAGGTACGTGAGCCATCAAGTGTATTGCAGGGGTTTCGAGATCATTTGGGATTGATTATAAAGCCTGATCTCGCTGACTCATTTGCCAATACAGAAACTTCTTGCACGGATGATTATAAAGCTTTGCAAATCCCGTCAAAACTTTATCCACTTTATCATTTGCATCGCTTACAACCTTTTGATCCATTAGGATTTATCGCTGAGCAAAGACATATACGCTATCAAGATCATTGGTTTAAGGTGGCATCCCAGTTGCAGCAGGTTAAGGGTGAACGTCAGGCTTGGGTCAATACAAGTTATCCACTTGAACAGCAAGACATGATCATTCTAGATGCTCATTCATGGATTCAGGACGTGATTTTCCCTGCACGTTTGTATCTTAAAACGCTGGGTATTGAAAATCTAAGTGCTACAGAAGTACTGGATCAGACTGAACCTCTGATGCTCGATGGTCTAGGTAAATACGCGATTCGTCATTTTTTACAACAAAACATTGATGCTACGGCACCTGCTTTATTACAAGATCAGTTACCTGTCGGAAAAGTGCAACACAGCGCATGGCAACAAAGTCGTATTGAGCAACAACGTTTGTTAGAACGTTTGCAAGACTATGCAACTTCCCCAACAGAAACCACGCAACGTGTTTGGCGAGTATCGAAACAACTTCAGATCAGTTGCGTTACGCCCAAACACATCGCGCAAGACTGGATTAGCTTAGATGCTTCGAGTGCACGTGCTAAACGCTTTGCCAAAGTTTGGCTTGAGTATTTGCTGTGGCTTGTCATTTTGGATCAAGAGACGGCCTCTGAAAAACGTCGTGTGGTGGTATTTAGTGATCAAACCGTGATTTGTGAAGGGGTGAGTTCACATCAGGCGAAGCACTATCTACAGCATTGGTTAAAGCTTTGGCAACAGGCCCAACAGCAACCTGTGGTGCTGCCTGCGGCATTGTTATTAAAGCCTTTAGAAAAAGGGAAAGCATATGACTGGGTTGAACAGGATACACTACATACGCTGAGTGAAGAGAGCCAAAATGATTTGCTGAAAATCTGGAAAAATACCTACAACACAGGCTTTGTTGATTTCAGTCAAGATGAGGCGAATCAACAGCATCGAGATTGGCAGTTTATTTTGCAGGAACAGGATGCAACGGCATTGTTGCAATTCGCCTGTGATCATTATTCTTATGCTTTATATCAACCGATTTTTGAATTTTTACGAGTGGAGTAAGACATGCATTCACAATTTCCAGTGTCTTACCAACCGATTCGTGATATTCAATTCGAAGGTTTACATTTAATTGAAGCTTCGGCAGGAACAGGTAAGACTTATACCTTGTCGAGTCTTATGGTGCGGATATTTTTAGAAAAATATTTGCCACATCAGGTGATAGCTACAACATTTACTCGCGCAGCAGCAGCAGAGTTAAAAACGCGGATACGCGCGCGTTTAGTTGAGGTTCAACAGTTTTTGGAACCATTTCGAAATGTATTGGAAGCGGATATTTATCAGTTTGCCTTGCAAGAAAATGATCCATTAAAGCAACATATTTTACAAACTTTCGCACCGCGTATTGCTTATGCTTGTGAACGGTTAAAGCTAGTAATAGATCAGTTAGATGAGTTATTTGTTGGCACATTAGATAGTTTTAGTCAGAAATTATTACGAGAATTCGCTTTTGAAAGTGGAAAGATCGAACGCGCACAAATTACGGAAGATGCAAAAGCCTATACCCGTCAATTGATCCACGATGTACTGCGTGAATGGATTCAAGCCCAGCCCCAACCGTTGATTGATACACTTTATATGGTGGGCGGATTAAAGAATGTCGATTACTTTATTGGTATGGTCGAAAGTTCACTAAATTTTAGTTCAGCACAATTTAAGTTGCCGAATTTTCCTGAGATTGAATGGGCTCAACTGCAACAATGGCGGCAACAAGCACAGCAAATTGAACTTAATTGCTTGGCTGAATATTTTAATTTGGATGGTGCACATTATTCACATATCAATGGAACTTCTTTTCGTAATCATGCATTTAATAAACTGTTCAGTGAGTCTCTGCCTCAACTATTAAAAACACTTATTGAGACGGAGAATTTACAAGTTTTTGATGCTTATTTTTCCAGTCAACGTGATGCCGCATTTAAATTTTTAGATAAGCTCAATGAGCAAAAAATATTTAAGAAATGTCCAGCTGATATTTCAGAAGGTTTTTATCAACATCCAACCCTTTTACAACTACAACGATTACTTCAATCTCTGCAGCAGACTCAACAACAATTCGAACAATTACAAGTTTATTTAAAAGCTTATTTATGTGTTGAGGTTAAAAAACGTTTGCCACAAATATTACAACAAAAGGGAGAAACTACTTTTGCTCAGCAAATTAAAACCTTGTCAGATGCTTTAAAGGGTGAGCAGGGGCAACGTTTTGCAGTCTTTGTACAAGCCCGATATCCGCTTATTTTGGTAGATGAGTTTCAGGACACAAACCAAGATCAGGATGATATGTTGGCGAGTATTTGGCGGCATCCACAGCGTTATCAAAAGGGCTGCATGATTATGGTTGGTGACCGTAAACAGGCGATTTATGGGTTCCGTGGCGGGGACATGCTGACCTTTCTGAACGCCTATCAAGATATTATGGCAAAACAGGGACGTGAATATAAATTGATTCATAACCATCGATCAGTCAAAGAACTGGTCGAAGTAGTGGATGCTTTATTTCAACAACAAATAGATTTTGGCGAGCAAGTGATCTATGACCCGATTCAAGCAGGAGAGCGACCACATCCTGCCTTAATCGATGATCATCAAATTAATCCTGCCCCTTTACGTTGGTTACAGCTCGCAGACTCAAAAGAACAAGCGACTCAGGTCGCATGGAAAATTCAAAGTTTGCTCAATCAAGCACACTTAAATCAACTGTATCTTCAAGGTGAAACTCGGAAAGCAATTGACGAAGATGATATTGCTGTACTTTCACGTAGTCACAGACAGCTAGACGAAGTACAACAGGCATTGCAGCATTTGGGAATTCGTGTCAATCGACCATCAAAACGCAGCGTATTTGACTCGCCTATCGCACAAGATGTGGCAGCTTTATTGACGGCTCTACTTCATCCCTTTGATGAGGCTAAGTTGAAACGAGCCTTACTTAGCCGTTTATTTGGATTTGATCTCAAACGCTTGTTGGTACTCGAGCAGAGCCCAATTGGGTTAAGTGAGTACATGCAATCCTTTGATGATCTTCGTGAACTGTGGATTAACCAAGGTTTCTTGGTGGCGTGGCAACAATGTCTAAATCAATTCGAGATTTGGCAGCAATTGGTGATCACTCAAAGTAAAGATAATGAACGTGCCGTGGTAAATTTACGTCATTTGACCGATATTTTGAGTCAGCATAGCGAACATGTACAAGGACCACAGAATCTCTATCATTGGTATCTTAAACAGCTGAATTCGCCAAGTGATCGAGAGTGGGAACTGGAACATAAACTATCCAGTGAAGCTGGTGTACAACTCATGACGATTCATCAATCTAAAGGATTGGAGTTCAAAATCGTCTTTTTATTGGGTGCAAATAAATCACCCTCAAATCAATCAGAAGCTTTAAACTTTTCCACTACAGAGATTCAACTCCCTGAAACAGGACAAATCCGAACACAACGTGTCGTTGCGATCGCCGATAAGAATTTTCTTCAAGATACAGAAATCAATCAGCATCAACAACGTGCTCAAGCCGAACAAAACCGTTTATGGTATGTCGCACTAACGCGTGCTAGTCATCGTGTTTATGCTGTTTTTGAACCTGAAAAAGGGGATAAAGCCAAAGCATCTGCCTTAGCTTTTTGGAAAAACCAAGCTGAGGTTTTTCAGCACATCTATAGTGCGGATGAGGCGTGTCTTCAGGAACGTCCTGCAACTCTTCGTACTGCAAAAATGTCTCAAGATTTGACACTTGCCGCACAGCCTTTACCGACACAACGTTTTTATGCACGCGGCAAAACTAGCTTTAGTTATTTGGCACAACATTTAAAACATAAAGCCAATCGTATGGATCGCTTGGCAAATATGGATCAGAATCTACAACAGGCTGAAGATGAATTAGAGCTCACACAAATCATCATTGATGAGAGACCGGTTTCGCAGCCAATCGCATGGATTAAACAAAATTTTCCAAAGGGTGCTTTGGCAGGTAATTTCTTACATGAGATTTTTGAGCTGATTGATTTTCAACAACCTGATACTTGGGTCGAAGAAATTCGTCGCCGTTTTAAGAATACTTATCAAAGTTTATGGTCTGATCTTTTTAGCTTATATCAACAGCAGTTCCCAGAACAGCTACAAGCTGAGCAGCTGTTATATCAGTGGATTGCGGAATGGCTACAAGATGTTTTGGCTACACCTCTGAATGGTGAGTTTCAGTTAAAGCAGTTAATAGCAGGACAGTATCTATCGGAATGTCCATTTTATCTGTCTTTATCTGATCGTGTATTAGCAATGCAACGCATACAGCAGTTGTTTGAAGAATATGACATTTATATGCCTGAACTATTGGAAGCGAAATCAGCACGTTATCTAAATGGTTCTATTGACTTGGTTTATTTTGATGGTCAGCGCTACCATATTGCCGATTATAAAAGTAATTATTTAGGTGCAGATCAATCAGATTATGGTGCTGAACAGATTGCTGACAGTATGTCATTGTCCAGTTATTGGCTTCAGGCAGGGTTATATTTAGTCGCTTTGCATCGCTATCTTCGCGTTAAACTGCAAAATTATAATATTGCAGAACATCTAGGTGGTGCATCTTATCTGTATTTGCGTGGTATGAATGGACAGGCTCAGCAAGGCTATTTTTATTGGAAGCCAAATGATGAGTTTATTTTACGATTAGATGCAATACTGGGATATTTTTCTGAGGATAAAAATCAGAAAATAATGTAGATAAAGTGTGTAATTTTAAATTAAACAAAAGCTTATCTTGTGAATAAGTCTGTCTATAACCTTGTGGACAAGCGTGTGGGTAAGTTTGAGGATAACTCTGTGGACAAAAGAATTAGTCAGCAACCAGAACAAAACCAGTGGTTGAATGTGTGGAGTCGCTATCTTTCTCAAGCACCGTTCTCTCAATCTGCTCAACCATCGAATGCTGCGAAAATATTAGAGCAATTGATGGAAGCCAGTTTACAAGGCGACAGTTGTATTGATTTTGAAGCAATACAGCTTGAAGCATTAGGTGATCTAGTGGTTTCCAGTGAAATCGCAATGACTCAGGTTGCCCCATGCGTCTATGATCAGCAGGGCTTGGCATTATACCGATATTGGCAATTAGAACAACGCCTCGCTCATCAGATTTGTCGATTAAAGCGACAAATGGTACCAGAGGTTGATATTTCTGTTTATCAACATTTATTGAGTGATGAATTTCAGCAGAAAGCTTTAAGTATGGTGTTGCAACAATGGCTCAGCATCATTACAGGAGGACCAGGTACAGGTAAAACCTATACTTTGGCACGCATTATTGCTGCATTAAATCAAACAATCCCTGATATTCGGATTGCCATGGCTGCACCTACTGGTAAGGCAGCGCAACGTATGCAAGAAGCATTGCAAAACTCATTTAAGGATCCCAAGCTGCTTGAGTCTGGGCTAGTAACGGATAACCTACGACACCAAAGTACCCAAACATTGCATCGATTGTTAGGAATGGGGAATCGACAAGTTCCACGCTTCAATCTCAAACAACCATTACCTTATGATGTCATCGTAGTGGATGAGGCGTCGATGTTAGATTTGAGTCTTGCGACCGCGTTATTTGAAGCGGTTCCTGAGTCATGTCGAATTATTTTATTGGGAGATGCCAATCAATTAGCATCCGTCGATGTGGGAGCAGTTTTAGCAGATTTACAGCAGGTGAAAGGCTTGGCAGATAATCGAGTAGAGCTAAAAAATAGTCGCCGTTTTTCTGATGAAGCCAAAATTGGTCAGTTAGCTCGTTTTATTCAAGCACAATCGGCTTCTGCTGACTCTCATTTAGTTTTATCTAAACTTGAAAGTGAAATTGTAAAGCCTGCTTTACTTCAGCAGATTAAACTCAGTAAAGAAATGCCTGATTTTATTCAGTTGGAATATTTACCTGAGCAACAGGATATAGATGCTGAGCAGTATCAACAAAAACTAATGTATGGCTTTCAAGATTATGTCGACGTATTAAAAAACTATATAGAAGCCGACCAACCAGAATCATATATTCAACAGGTTATTCAGGTCTTTGATGATTATCGAATTTTAGTGGCAGTGAAACATGGTGCTTTGGGGATCGAACAACTCAATCGCTATGCTGAACGTTGGGTGAATCAGCAGCTTAAACAAATTGCAGTTGCAGAATGGTATGTCGGACGCCCTGTGATGATGACCTATAACGACTATCAGTTAGGGATTTCAAATGGTGATATTGGGATTTGTTTTAAACATCGAAGCCAAGCACAACAATTTGAAGTGTACTTTCCGAGTTTAAATAAGTGGATTGCAGCACATCGACTACCGCGTAATATGCAAACAGCGTTTGCATTGACCATTCACAAATCTCAAGGTTCTGAATTCTCTCACACTGCAATTGTCTTAGATGCACATGCAGAAAAATTGTTGAGTCAGGAATTGATCTATACAGCAATTACAAGAGCGAAAAAAGTCGTGAGTATTTTAGCGACACAGAAATCATTAGGAGCAGCCCTTACGATTCGAACAGTTCGTCGTAGTGGTTTAGTTCAAAAGATTAATTTAGACTGATTGTGAAATTATTCTTTAAAATGAGGGTTTTTGTAAGCAAAAGCTTACACAGATTCGAGATATTGTCGCTAGAGCTAAATACGTGTTTTTGAGATTATATAACCACAAACAGCCTAGCAAGGAATGCTAGGTAAATCGCACAAAGATAATAATAAAGTCGGTATGACAGCGAACTTACAGTGAAGTAAGTGATAAAAGAGGAAATTTACAGCCGCTAAGCCTTGTAGTTTTGGGAGAGACTACAAGGCTTTTTTATTTTCTTGATTTTTATTTATCTGATTTCATCAAATTGCAATTTAGTTTGTTTAACTTGCAACACGTTAATATTCACTCTGAGTCATTTTAAAATTTAGATTATTATTTAATCTAAAAAAATGATTGTAGGACAACAAATTTGTATTATTAAGTTAAATGTTATACAGACCTGTACGTTTTTTCTTACATAGAGATAAGAAAAATGCTATTTTTCTCCACAATTGATTCTGAGAGAATAGTAAGCATAAAGAGGAACGAGCTCTAATAACTGCATAGTACACCAAGAAAATGATGTGCTCATACGTTCAGAGGGTTGAATGTAGCAAAACAAGAAAAGAAAATTAGAAGAATAGTGATAACTATAATTACGCGCAGAAGCCCAAGTCTAACTTGGGCTTTTTTATGCGTGAACGCTTCAAATTAAACTTTATCATTTTCAGTACGATCAGTTGCAAACAATGAGCGTCGCTGATTCTTTGGAATTTTTGGGCAGTTGGTTGAGATTTGATAGAGGGTCTTTGCTAATCCGGGTAAATGAGTTCCGACGACTGATTTGCCTGTTGTGAGTAGAGAAACACTGATGTCGCGCTCTGGGTCTGCCCAACATAAAATATTTGAGAACCCGATATGCCCAAATGCTTGTCCAGTCATTGGACCAAATAAGCCAATTGGATTGCTTCCAAGCATAGGTCCTAACGCATAGCGCATAGGGGCTAATAAGGTACGATCTAAGCTAACTCCAGAAGTTGGCAGAGTTGAACGGAATACCGTTTGTGGCGACATAATTTGTTTGCCTTCATATTCACCACCACTCAACAACATTTCAAAGAAACGTCCTGCTTGTTCAGCACTGGTGTAAATATTTCCCGCTGGACAGATGGTATCCATAAAACGGTTGTCATTGGTTACATCAACTGCAAGTTGTAGTCCACCACCTAATACGTGGTGTAGATAGTGATCCGTCCCTAAACTTGGATGGATTCCTGTGGCATAGTTTAATGCCGCATCGGCACGATATTCTGGTTTGAGACCGTAGTTAAAATAGTTAAGCCCCATTGGTTTTTCGATTTGTTCAGCCAAAAAGTCACGAACATTTTGTCCTGTTACACGTTTAACGATTTCACCCAAGATATAACCTGCGGTAACTGCATGATAGGCGAGGTGAGTACCTGATGGTGAAACAGGTTTAGCAGCACAAAGTAACTTTAAAACTTCATCTTGGTTGAACAGAAGTTCTGGAGTAACTTCTTGATCAATACGAGGGATTCCACCACGGTGAGAAAGTAGATGAAAAATGGTGGCACGACGCTTTCCGTTGACACCATATTCAGGGATATAGTAGCTGATTGGATCTAGTAAATTTAGATCACCACGCTCATCTAACATATGGATGAGCATCGCTGTGACCATTTTCGATGCTGAAAATAAACAAATTGGAGTATCTGGTGTTCCGATTTGCGCATCAGCAGCTAAACCTTCTGGCGCATTTCCCCGTGCATAGCCAATACTTCGGTTGAGTAGAATCTGTCCATTACGACGTAAGCACAGGGTTACAAGCGGGTAATTACCTGTTTTATAAAGTTGTTCGACACTATTCCAAATTTTTTGGATTTGACGTTCCGTCATCCCACCCAATTCAGCTGCGACCTCATCTTTGGAGCGAATAACTTGATTCAGGTCTTTTGGAACATAACAGGTATTGGTAGATAAAATTTTCACGATTCCCTCGAATTTTTTCGTTTTCTTTCACTTCTGTTATAAATTGAAAACAGATTCATCCTAGTGTGCCGTTTTTGTTCAACGCTGTCAGCTGCCGAATTGCCAGTAAACATAAAACATTTTTGCAATATAACGATAGATCACTTAAAATAGCACCTTGCTGTAGTGATGCACGGCAGTCGGTTGCTCGCAACTGATCATTATCATTTAACTTTTAAGCATCTCGGAGAAATCGAATGGCTTTAACTAATACTGATCGCGCAGAGATCATCGCTAAATTTGCTCGTGCTGAAAATGACACTGGTTCACCAGAAGTACAAGTTGCTTTGTTGACTGCTCAAATCAATGATTTGCAAGGTCACTTTAAAGAGCACAAACATGACCACCACAGCCGTCGTGGTTTGATTCGTATGGTTAACCAACGTCGTAAATTACTTGACTACTTAAACGGTAAAGATCACGGTCGTTATGTTGCTTTGATCGGCGCATTAGGTTTACGTCGTTAATTCGATTTTACTTTGTTTTCGCTATTTCGCATGTTGTTATGCTTTATCGCTGAAAAGAGAGTTTCATCTAATTTATTTTAGGTGATTTTAAGAAGGGGCGCTTGTTCGCTCCTTCTTTGCGTTTAACTTTTTTAAATATTTGATCTAGTGCGATGGCTTCTAAGCTTTGTCATTTATCTACACAGCAGTTGTGGTCTGAATGCCAAACCTTAGGGGTCTCACTAGAATAAAATTAGGAAAATACAATACATGTCTATGTTTAATATAGTTCGTAAAGAATTCCAATTTGGTCAACACCAAGTTGTTTTAGAAACGGGTCGCGTTGCACGTCAAGCAAATACAGTTTTAGTCACTATGGGTGGTGTAACTGTTTTAGTTGCGGTTGTTGCGCAACCTAAAGCAAAAGCAGGTCAAGATTTTTTCCCGTTGACTGTTAACTATCAAGAAAAACAATATGCAGCGGGTCGTATTCCAGGTGGTTACGGTAAACGTGAAGGTCGTGCATCTGAAGCTGAAACTTTGATTTCACGTCTAATCGACCGTCCAATTCGTCCGTTATTCCCAGAAGGTTATTTCAACGAAATTCAAGTAACAGCGACTGTTGTTTCTTCTGATAAGACGATGGATGCTGATATTGCCGCTATGCTAGGTACATCAGCTGCATTATCAATCGCTGGTACACCTTTCCGTGGTCCAATCGGTGGTGCTCGTGTTGGTTTGATTAATGGCGAATACGTTTTAAACCCGAACTTTGAACAACTTGCACAATCTGATCTTGATTTAGTTGTTGCGGGTACAGAATCAGCAGTATTAATGGTTGAGTCTGAAGCGAAAGAACTTTCAGAAGACCAAATGTTGGGTGCTGTACTTTTTGGTCATGACGAAATGCAAATTGCAATTCAAGCCATTAAAGAATTTGCTGCTGCCGCTGGCGCAGTTGAATCAACTTGGGTTGCTCCAGTTAAAAATGAAGAGCTTCGTGCAAAATTGAAAGAAGCTTTCGAAGCAAAAATTTCTGAAGCTTATACGATTGCAGTTAAACAAGATCGTTATACAGCATTAGATGCATTGTATGCTGAAGCAGTTGCACAGTTCGTTCCTGAAAATGACGAAACTGGTATCGCTGATGAAGTAAATGAATTATTTGAAGACCTTAAATATCGTACAGTACGTGACAACATCTTGTCAGGTAAACCACGTATTGATGGTCGTGATACTAAAACTGTTCGTGCGATCGATGTTCAAGTCGGTGTATTAGATCGTGCTCACGGTTCTGCGTTATTTACACGTGGTGAAACTCAGGCCTTGGTAACAACAACTTTGGGTAATACTCGTGATGCGTTGATGGTTGATACCCTTGCTGGTACTAAAACTGACAACTTCATGTTGCACTACAACTTCCCTGCATACTCTGTAGGTGAGACTGGTCGTGAATCGGGACCTAAACGTCGCGAAATCGGTCATGGTCGTTTAGCACGTCGTGGTGTTCAAGCTGTTCTTCCTGCTGCTGATCGTTTCCCGTACGTGATTCGTATCGTATCTGATATTACTGAATCAAACGGTTCATCTTCTATGGCTTCTGTATGTGGTGCTTCATTATCACTTATGGATGCAGGTGTTCCACTTAAAGCGCCAGTTGCTGGTATTGCAATGGGCTTAGTGAAAGAAGGTGAACGTTTCGCAGTTCTTTCTGACATCTTAGGTGATGAAGATCATCTTGGTGATATGGACTTTAAAGTAGCAGGTTCAGCAAACGGTATTACTGCGCTTCAAATGGACATTAAGATTGAAGGGATCACTGAAGAAATTATGGAAGTTGCGTTAAACCAAGCATTTGCTGGTCGTATGCACATCCTTAATGAAATGAACAAAGTAATTTCACGTGCTCGTCCTGAAATTTCAATGCATGCTCCTACTTTTGAAGTGATCAGCATTAACCCAGACAAGATTCGTGATGTCATTGGTAAAGGTGGCGCAACGATTCGTGCCATTACAGAAGAGACTAAAGCTGCGATTGATATCGAAGACAATGGTACAGTTCGTGTATTCGGTGAAACTAAAGCTGCTGCTCGTGCTGCGATTGCAAAAATCCAAGCACTTACTGCTGAAGTTGAACCAGGTAAGATCTATGACGGTAAAGTAATCCGTATCGTTGAGTTTGGTGCGTTTGTAAACATCATGCCAGGTACTGATGGTTTACTTCACATTTCGCAAATCTCAAATGAGCGTATTGCAAACGTGACTGACGTATTGAAAGAAGGTCAAGATGTGAAAGTACAGGTTGCGGATGTTGATAACCGTGGTCGTATCAAGTTAACAATGAAAGATATTGAACAAGCGTAAGCTTCTCAATATACAAAAAGTCCGCTAAATGCGGACTTTTTTATGGCATCATCTTTTTAAAATTTAATCTGAACATTAGAGTTATGCAGCTTTATTATTTTTATCGACATAACAGTGAAAATACGATTTTTATTAGTGCAGAAGAACAAGCAGAACATCATCTAGAGTTTTTATGGGTCGATAGTTTAAGACAAGATTTAGTGAATCATAACGAGATGTGGCAAAAGAACATTTATGAGCATACTGGTGTGGTGCTCAATGAGTTTCATATGCGAGATTTATTAAATATCGAACATCCGTGTGCTTTTGATACTGTTGAAGAATATGATCTTCTAGTTTTTCGTAAGTTAATCACGCCAGATGACCAAATTTATGAAAATGAAGCATCTGAATCTCATGAAAGCGTGTTTGGTTTGGCGACAACGCCTATCAGTTTTATTTTAACGCCTCATATTTTGATTAGTCTTAGAGAGCAGGGCAATAAAGCGGTAGAGAGTTATATCCAACGTATTCAGATGATTATGGAAAAACCCATAGCTGAACAAAACAAACCTCGTAAATTACCAAGTACACCTGCTGATTTATCACTTCGTTTATTAAACAGTATGATTGATGGTTATCTAAATCTAAGAACCCCATTAACACGACGTGTTGAATATTGGCAGCAACAGTTATTGCAAGGAAATCGTCGATTTAAACAATGGCATCAGTTGTTTCATGAAGACATGGCATTTCAGCAGATTGAAAATCTATGTGAAGAGCAAATTGAAACTTTACAAGAGTTTCGGGATGAGCTTGTAGATAATTATCATCATGTGGTTGGAGAACATAAGCACAAAACTCAAGATATTCTGTTAGTTCGTTTAAATGATTTGATGAGTCATGTCGAACGCGTGCAAAAGCATACTTTGAGGCTTCGCAATGCTGTGCAATCTGCAATTGATCTACATTTTTCTGCGATTGCGAACCAAACTAACGAGAATATGCGAATACTGGCAATTATCACGGCAGTTTTTGCACCATTAACTTTACTTACGGGAATTTATGGAATGAACTTTGAGTTTATTCCTGGTCTTAAATCACCCGTAGGTTTTTGGATTATGTTAGGGGTGATGTTGCTGAGTACAGTCTTGCTACTTTATTACTTTTATCAGCAACATTTGGTTGGTCGTGGTGAGCGTAGTGTGATTGATTTGCTCGCACAACAAAACAAGCAGCGAAATATTAATCTGCTTTGGTTCTTAGATTATGAGCCAATCAAACAAACACTGAAGGAAGTTGAGAAAATGACCAAATTAAAATGATGAATTTGGTCTGTGTATTTTACTCAGTGGAAATGTTTGAGTTGTCTTCTTAATTGTTGAACTTCATCAATTAAATCCAACATTACCGCCACAGCTGAGAGACTAGCATCGAAATCTCGTTGCAGGCGATAGGCACGACGGGCGCGAGCAACATCTTCACCAATAAACTGGTGGCTTTGTGGATCAACCTGAATCTGCAAAATATCGTAGTCGATCAGCTTGAGTACCCAGTCGGTGCTTTGACCACAGGCTTCGGCAAAGTGCTCAAGATCAAGTGCCAATTGTTCATCAATGATTTCAACTTGGCAGTGACCGTCATATTGAATTTCTTTGTATTGAATAGTTGTCATGATCTTACTCCTTATGATGCACGAGGTCTGAATGAAGCAAAAGCATCTGCAAACTGTTGATAAGCTCGTTGCTCTTGTTCGCTGTGTGCTGGTGGTAAAACAATATTAATAATTAGATATAAATGCCCTGCAGTTTTATTTGGTATCCCTTTATCTTTGAGACGTAATTGTTGTCCATTTTTGGCATTTTTAGGTAAATTGACTTTGAGTTGCCCTGCGGGAGTATTGACTTCAATGCTTTGTCCTAGAGCTGCTTCCCACGGAGTTACATCAATAGTTTGATAGACATCAGCCCCTTGAATACGAATGCGGTCGGTATCTTTATATTGGATTTCAATATAAAGATCACCATTTTCACCACCATTGATACCACTTTGTCCTTGGCCATTTAAGCGAATTTGCTGACCTTCTTTCATTCCTTTTGGAATCTTAACCTGCAAGGTTTTTCGCTGTATTTCAGGCTCACCATAGACGTTATAAGTTGGAATTTGCAAGGTAATCTGCTGGGTTGAACCGTGATAGGCAATATCTAAATCAACTTGAATGCTGGCATGCTGGTCTTCGCCCTTGTAACTGCGTTGCTGGCGTTGCGAACGCTGCTGCCCGCCACCAAACCCTGCGCCAAAACGGCCAAACAAGTCTTCAAAACCACTAAAGTCTGCACCCCCATCGCCTGAACTTTGGCGATAGAACTGGGAACCGTCAAAACCACCCGTGCCTTGACCAAATCCGCCTGCACCCTGACCAAAGCCAGCAAAACCCTGTGGATGATCCAGCATCTGGTCATATTCAGCCTTTTTAGTGGCATCACCCAAGGTATCGTAGGCGACATTAATCGCCTGCATTTTGGCTTCAGCATCTGCCTCTTTACTAATATCTGGATGATATTTCTTTGCCAGTTTACGATATGCTTTTTTGATTTCGTCTGCTGAAGCATCTCTTGAAACACCGAGCTCTTCATAATAATTTTTTGCCATGATCTTAAATATAATAATGAGATGTTTCTTTTATTATGAAACGAATTGCCAAGATTTCAATAGGCTGGATTGTATAAGACTTGTTTTGTTGTTTTGGAAAAAATGCCAGCACTTTGGCTTGGCTGACACCGATCATGATATCCATTGGGCTATAACTTTAACTGAGATAGAGTTTTGGATAATGCCTTATCCAGTAGACCTTAACGTAAAATAAAAAAAGACGGCAGCCCGTCTTTTTTATGAGAAAAATCAATTAACTCAAATGTTCACCAAATAAGCCTAATGCTTCTTCGGCGGTAAATTCATAGCGTGCATTACAGAACTGGCAATCCATTTGGATTGGGTTTTGTGCTTCAAGCGTTTCATGAACTGCATGAACACCAATTTGAATCAATGCATTGGCACAACGCTCTTTTGAACAAGTACAGCCGAATTTGAGCTGTTCAACTTCTGGTAAGCGAACCTCTTCCTCATTGTATAGTCGATACAAAATCTCATTGGCTGGAAGATCTGTTAGTTCTTCTGATTTGAGTGTTTCAGTTAACATTCTCAAACGTGGCCATATATCTTCATCAACAAGTTTTTGTTCTTCCTCATCGTTTCGAGGTAAGAGCTGGATTAAAAGACCACCAGAACGCTCTCCATTGGTTGCTAGTACAATATGTGTTGGGATTTGCGCTGACAAATCATAATATTGCATTAGACAACCTGCTAAAGTCGGTTGATCAAGAGGTACAATCCCTTGGTAACGTTCACCATGTTCAGGTTCGATATTGATAAAAAGAACAGGGGTGGTGAGGGCTGCCAAAACAGTTCGACTGTCACTACCTTCATTAAATCTTGGATCTTCTTCGTAATCAGCTAATGCACGTACTTCACCTAAATGATTACACTCCGCCATTGCCCATTTGAATGTCCCGCTCGCCTGAATTTGTAGGCTGATGCGCCCACGAATTTTAAGCGTGCTTGCAAGTAATGCCGTTGCGCTGAGCATCTCACCTAAAAGGCTTTTAACCGCAGGCATGTATTCTCTTTGAGCCAAAATCGTTTGTAATGTTTCTTCTAGATGAACCACTTCACCACGAACAGGACAGTCTTCGATATAAAAGCGTTGGCGTAAATCAGACATATTTTTCTCCAATACCCCGTTAGGGGAAAACAAAGCAATGCTTTGCCTTGAAAAGCGCTTATGGCTTTATAAGAAGGTGAATGGTTATGCAGTCAATAATGGTGTCAGTTTACGAAAACTCAAGATATTTCCTGCTGAGAATTTGCTTCACTTTGTGTATTTTGCTCATTCATCAAACGATGTTTTGCTAAAATAGATGTGTTTTCAAATAAATATTCAAGTTCTGCAAGTGCATTCGGGTAGCGCTCTATTTGATCGTCTTCATCATATGTACTGTAATGCGATCTCAAAAGCATCTGATCGTGCTGTTTAAACTCTTCAATTCGAGTTTTTGTCTCATCAATTGATAGACCTGTTTCGATCAGCACATCTTCCGCCATACCTAAAGATGAGAGATAGGTTTCACGATAAATTTGTTGCACGCCTAATTGATGCAGTAGGTGGGCATGATGTCGATCACGAGCACGTGCAAATAAAATTAATTCTGGATAATTCAAACGAAGGTGACGAGCGAGATTCATACTATCCTCAACATCATCAATCACTAAAATTGCCAGCTTACAGTGTTCTATACCAGCGATACGAAGATTCTCGATTTGAGTCACGTCAGCATCAATAAAGCGATGTCCATATTGTTCTATAAAATGAGCAGCAGGTTGATTGCTATCAATGACGCTAAAGTGTTGACCTTGCGCATGTAATACTCTAGCGATGATTTGCCCAAAGCGCCCGAAACCTAGAATTAGAATCGGATGTTGCGCAACTTCGTCTGAATCGGGCTGAACTGGCTTTTTCAAGATCAAAGGTAAAACTTTAGAATTCACCAGCCAAAATAAAGGTGGAGTCAAAAGCATTGACCCAAATACCACGACTAGAGTTGGCTGTAATATTTGCGTACTGATGACTTTTTCACTTTCAGCAATTTTGAGCAAGATAAAGGTTAACTCTCCACTTTGTGCCAGCAATACAGCGGACAGGTTACTGAGTTTTAGTTGGCGTTGTTGAAAATAGCTTGTCACTCCAATAATGCTTGCTTTAATCACCACAAGCCCAACGATCGCAGCGACAATAAAAACAGGAGTTTGGAATAAGGGATTGAGTGTTAGGTTCAATCCTAAAGCAAAAAACAGAAGTCCGATGAGCGCATGTTTAAAGGGTTGAATAAAGTTTCCGATCTCAGTACGAAAATCAGTTTCAGCAAGCACTAGACCTGCTAAAAAGGCAGCGATTAAGATATGAATATTTAAAATCTGTAGTATCAAAAAAATACTGAGTAAAACCAGCGTGCTGAGGATGGGAAGAAGTTCCAGACTTTTATGACGCGCTAAATAATGAAAAGCTGGACGCACTAGATAGCGGCTTGCTAAAAATAACCCCGAGATTGTTGCAATGATTGCAGCAAAATAGGCGATACCATGACGTGTAGTTGCGGTATCTTCGAGTAATGGAAACAGGATAATAACAATAACAGCGAAACAACTTTGTAGTTGAGCTGCGGTTAAACTATTTTGTCCTAATTGACTATGAACCTGATTTTTTTGCTCTATAAATTGTTGTACTAAAAAGACAGATGAAAAGCTCAGGGATAGCCCCAAAAGACAGCCTAGTAACAACTGATCCAACAAGAGAAAGCATACGACACAGAGAACAATGCTAATCAAAGCCAAAGGCATAGCATAGAGCTTTAAGACACGATGACGTTGTTGCCACAGTTGTTTAGGTTTTAAATAAAAACCTAGGAAAAACAAAACGGCCAACATGCCTAAGTCGGTTAAAAGTTGAATTTCATCAACATCATCAATCAGTTTGAAAACACTAGGACCTAACAACAGTCCTGCAATCGTAAAGCCTAAAATCGTTGAGAATGTATAACGCTTTGCGATAGGTGCAAAAATTAATGCTGCTACGAGGAAAAAAAGGACAGTAATCAATAAAGACATTTAATGCCTCGAATCTAAAATTCTTATCGTGAATTCAACTAAACTCTTGTGGATCAACATCAATTGATAATCTGAGTTGATGTTGGCGAGGTAAATGTACCACTTGTTGCCACCATTGACGTAAATAAAAATGCAGTTTTGCTCGGTCGGCAGATAAAATCACCATATGCGCTCGATAACGCCCTGCTTTGCGTTCCATTGGGGCAGGAATAGGTCCCCAAATTTCAATAATATTTGCTGCAATAGCTCTTAAGCTTTGTGCTGCTTCCATCAAAAACTGTTGACTGTAATCACGATCTTTCGACTCCACACGGACTAAAACAGCGTAACGATAAGGCGGTAACATCGCAACTTTACGCTCACTCAGCATTTGTTTTGCAACAGCACGATAGTCTTGTTCAATCAAGGTTGTGAGCATTGGATGATCGGGTCTTAAACTTTGTAAATATACGCTGCCTTTATGTTCACCACGTCCTGCACGTCCTGCAACTTGTATGATTAATTGTGCTGTGCGCTCAGGTGCTCTTGGGTCTACGCTTAATAATCCTGAGTCGATATCCAGAATAGCGACTAATGTGACGTGTGGGAAATGATGTCCCTTCGCCAGCATTTGAGTACCTAACAAGATGCTTGGTTTATTCTGTTGAATTCGATCATAGATTTTTTGCCAACTACCCACACGACTTGTACTGTCACGATCTACCCGAATTACTTCATGATGGGGGAATAACTCGTGTAACTGTTCTTCAACTTTTGCAGTTCCAGCACCAATGCTTTTTAAGGTTTGATGTTTACAAGCAGGGCATTCGTCTGGCAGGCGATTGATCGTACCGCAATGATGACAGTGTAAATAAGAATAAGGCTGTGAATGTACAGTGAAATGTGCATCACAATGTGGGCAATTTGCTTGCCACCCACAACTTTCACACAGTAAAACAGGAGCGTAACCTCGACGGTTTAGAAAGATAAGAACCTGTTCTTTGCGCTCTAAAGTTAATTTAATTTGATCAATTAGGTTTTGACTGATGCCATTTTTCTTCTTTGCTACTTTTAGATCAATCACATGCATTTTCGGTAAGACCGCAGTTCCAGCACGTTGATTGAGTTCAAGTAAATGCAATTTACCAGACTCCACTAGATAATAACTATCAATACTTGGTGTAGCAGAACCCAAAATCACAGGGCAATTGTGTAAATGACCACGATAAAGGGCGACATCACGAGTGTGATAACGGAAACCCTCTTGTTGTTTATAAGAGAGATCGTGTTCTTCATCTAAAATGATCAAACCTAGATGCGGCAAAGGGGTGTAAATCGCAGAACGCGTTCCAATGATGATAGATGCTTTACCAGTTTGTGCATGTTGCCAAGCTTGCAAACGTTTTGAATCATTAAGTCCCGAGTGCAGTAAAGCAACATCGCAATGAAAACGTGATTTGAAGCGTGCGACTGTTTGAGGTGTCAAACCAATTTCAGGCACCAACACCAAGACTTGTTTACCTTGCTTTAGAACCTCATGCATGACTTGCAAATAGACTTCGGTTTTACCGCTGCCTGTAAGTCCATCTAGTAAAAAGGCTTGGTAACGTTGTTGAGCTTTGAGTATTTGTTGGATTGCTCGCTTTTGATCTTCGTTCGGCGTTAAAGGCATTTGTGCAAGTTGTACAGGCATCGGTGTAAAGTCATGAGCTTCAAGCTGACATTCAACCAGTCCTTTTTTTTCCAATGCCTTTAATGTTGCAGTTTCTACACCACTAAGATTTAAAATATTTTCGGTAGCGCCATGTGGATGAAGTTTTAGAATCTGATAGGCATCGTATTGCTTTTGAGAACGTTTTAATAAAGATTCTGGATCGTCATGCGCAAGAATATTCCAGTGGTGAAATAAAATATCTAAGGCACGACCCTGTCTTAAAAGTGCAGGAAGTGCACTTTGCATCACTTCACCAATCGGGAATTGATAATACTGCGCAGACCATGTCAACAAAGTTAAAACTTGTTGGTCTAAGATAGCATCTTCATCAAGAAGTGCTGTAATCGGTTTAAGTTTGAACTGCCCTGTAAACGGCTCATTTGGATCAACTTTCTCAGTAATGATACCGATCAGGTTTTGGCGACCAAATGAAACAGAAACACGTGCGCCTATTTGAGCTTGCAGGTATTGCTCTGCACTGACCGTATAGTCAAACGTGTCATACACATAGACGGGTAATGCAACTCGAATACGGTAAAGAATAGCGTTAGAATTTTCGGTAGGCATATTGGCTTTATTCACGTGTAAAATGGCATGACGTCATATCATGGAATTATGCTAAAGTGCTTTGCACAAGGCGTATCAAATATTCAAATCAAAACAGTAATTTTACGATCTTGATGAATATAGAATGGAACTATCGTTCCTTATTCCTTACATGGATGCAACAGTAACGACAACTATTTTTGGACAATTAGAACAGAACCATGCCTGCTTATCAATTTACTGCAATCGATGCTGCTGGAAAGCAACACAAAGGTGTGCTGGAAGGCGATTCCGCTCGACAAATTCGTCAACAGTTGCGTGACAAAGCGTGGACACCGATTGCTGTTGATGCGGTTGAGCAAAAAGACAAGCAACAACAGCGATCATGGTTTAGAAAAAGCTTTAGTGCTTACGATTTGGCACTGATGACACGACAGTTATCTGTTTTAGTCGCAGCAGGCATTCCTTTGGAAGAAGCACTGCGAGCTGTGAGCAAGCAGAGTGAAAAGTCACACGTTCAAAACCTTTTAATTTCGGTTCGATCAAAGGTTTTGGAAGGACATTCACTGGCACAAGCAATGCAACAATCAGGACGGTTTCCAGAATTGTATATTGCGACGGTTGCTGCTGGCGAAAGGTCTGGACATCTGGATCTGATCTTGGATCAGCTTTCTGATTACACTGAAAATCGTTTTGCGATGCAGAAGAAAATTCAAGGTGCAATGATCTATCCGATTATCTTGATGTTGATGTCATTTGGGATCGTGATGGGATTGATGACTTATGTTGTTCCTGAAATCGTAAAAACCTTTGAACAAAGTAAAGAGGCATTGCCTTGGATCACCGTGTTATTGATGAAAATTAGTGCGTTTATTCGTCAAACATGGATAGGCATGTTGATCATTGGTTTTATTGCTCTCATTCTGTTTACGAGGTTTTTAAGAACAACTGCAGGGCATTATGCATTTGACCGATTAACACTCAAATTGCCACTATTTGGTAAACTTTCACGTGGTATAAATGCTGCACGGTTTGCCAGCACACTATCAATTTTGACACGTTCAGGTGTTCCTTTGGTTGAGGCTTTGCGCATTGGTGCAGAGGTGAGTAACAATTGGGTGATACGTGATTCGATTGAAGTCGCAATGGAGCGTGTAACAGAAGGTGGTAATTTGGCAACACAGTTAGAACGTTGCGGTTATTTTCCACCAATGATGGTACAAATGATTCGTAGTGGTGAGGCTTCAGGTGAGTTAGACCGCATGTTGGATCGTGCATCTACGATGCAAGATCGAGAAGTCACGACTTTTATCTCCACCTTATTGGCACTGCTAGAACCTCTGATGTTGGTTTTTATGGCAGCGATTGTATTGGTGATCGTGATTGCGGTAATGTTGCCAATTATTAATATGAACAATATGATTTGATGAATTGCATGAAAGAGATGAAAATGAATAAGCAAAAAATGTATATGAAGCAATCTGGCTTCACGTTAATTGAAGTGATGGTTGTGATTGTCATTTTAGGTGTTCTAGCTGCATTGATCGTTCCGAACGTGATGGGACGCGGCGAAAAAGCTAAAGTTGATACCACGCAAATTACTTTAAAAGGTGTTGCTGGCGCTTTAGATCAATATAAATTAGATAATGGGCGTTACCCATCGATGCAAGATGGTGGTTTAGATGCATTAGTGAATCAACCTGCAACCGCAAAAAATTGGTTGCCTGGTGGCTATGTGAAAGGTGGTTATCCTAAAGACAGCTGGGAAAATGACTTACAATATGTGATTCCAGGTCGTGAAGGTCGCTCTTTTGATTTGTATTCGTTTGGTGCAGATGGAAAAGAGGGTGGTGAGGGTAATGATGCAGATATTTATTATCAACCATAAATTCTAATTAAAACGATCACTTCACTTTTAGAATAAATAAATCAAGAGTGAAGTGATAATGTTTCTTAATTCATAAAATAATCATAAATTTATGAAAAACATGATAATAATATAATCAAACTAATTTGAGATTTATAATAAGAATTATTCCCATATTTAATAGTTACAAGAAACAGAAGTGATTCATTAAATTAAACTTTTTATTTAGATTAAAGCTTTGCATAATAAATTCAGATCATTTAAATGGGTGATGGAGAAATCAGATGAAAGCATTTTTTTTGTTAGATGAACTGAATCAGTTTCATTGGGCAATGCTTAAATCTGTATTGCTCATTTTAAGTTTATTACCTGTCTGTGAAGGGGCATTAAACTTATGGCAAGCGGCTGAAGGAAGTAGTCAAATCGTCATTGGCTTTTTTGCGATCAGTTTATTGAGTACGTGGTTTATTGTTTGTTTCTTAAGTGCTTTGAAAACCAGTATTTGGAATATTAGTAATCTAATTCCAAAATATGAACAATTCATTTTTAAGGCTTATCGAGCTTTGCCGATGTTTTTCTTATCTGGTTTAGTCGCGTATCTCACGGTACAGTTTTCAATCTTATTTTAATTTGAATATTATGAATAAAAAAAGAGCGCTTTGGATTCAAAACGCTCTTTGGAAATTATCGACGTGATTTAAATGAAATATCGACTTTTCTAGGACGATATATCCAACCGATAATTAAAAGTAGAACAGAGAAAATAAGAATCGGGAAATCACTTAAACGATTATAAAGTGTTTGACCTTGCATCGCTGGTAAATCACCACGTAATACCGCTTCGTGATCCATAGGAGCCTGTTTCACAATATGACCATTCTGATCAATAAAGGCCGTGACGCCTGTATTGGTTGCACGAATAAACCAACGACCATTTTCTTTGGCACGCATTTGCACCATTTGTAAATGTTGCCAAGGTCCAGCCGTTCCTGTAAACCAAGCATCATTTGAAACTGTGATTAAAAAGTCGCTATTGAGCGCATTACGGCGAGTGAGATTTGGATAAGCCACTTCATAACAAATTGCAGCTGCAAGCGCATGTCCTTTCACAGACAATGGTTTTTGATCTGATTCTCCGCGAGAAAAACCACTCATACTTACATCGTTCTGCATTGCAGGAAGTACCCATTTCAACATTCCAGACAACGGAATGTATTCACCAAAGGGTACGAGGCGTTGCTTTTTATATAAGCCAGACGATTCACTACCAGAAGCCATGATACTGTTGTAGTACAAAGGCTCACCTACTTGTTGTGATTTAGGGATGTCCCAATAAGGAATACCCGTAACCCAAGCAGTATCTGATTTTTTAGCCTGTGCATCCATTGTTTTTAAAAAGTCAGGAATGTCTGTTTGAAACAGAGGAATCGAAGATTCAGGCCAAACAATTAAATCACGTCCCCATTCAGCACGACTCAGGTTGGCATAGATTTCCAAGGTTTTAATTTGATATTCAGTCAACCATTTCAGGTCTTGAGGAATATTGCCTTGGATTAATGAAACACTGAGCGGTTTTTCTGTTTTGGGTTGTACAAATTGAATGAAACCCGCACCCCATGCACCTAAGATCAGTAAACCAGATGGGATGGCCCAAAACCAACGACGATTGAGGATTTCGACAAGAGCACATGCGAGCACGATCACGACAAACGATACAGCATAGACCCCAAATAAAGGCGCATAACCATCTAATAATCGTTCTGTGAATGCATAGCCTGCAAAAAGCCATGGAAATCCTGTGAAGACCCATGTCTTTGCCCATTCAAATAAAACCCAAAGTGGTGCAAATGTCAGTGGAGTTTCAGGGAAAAATCGACGGTAAAGCCAAGTCTGAAAAGCGGTAAATAAGCCCATTGCGGCTGCCATAAAGGCAATCATCAAAACGCTTAAAAAGGAGTTAGTATCACCATAGACGTGAATGGAGGTATATAACCAAAATGCACCTACGAACCACAATCCGAATCCGTATGCCCAGCCCAATACAAATGCCTGTCTAGGATTACGCTGGCGTAATACGGCATAGAGTAAAGCAGGAGATAAGATTGCTAACCACCAAAAGTAATACGGTGCGAGCGCAAAACTAAAGATTGCACCTGAAATAAGTGCAATCAGGAGTGGAAAGATAAACGGAAGCTGTTTGTGGGTTTGGGATGGGTTGAACAGCTTTTCAAAGTAGCTTCTCATTGACGGACAGCTCGAATCAGATGAATAGTGCGTGCATCTGCTTCAATAATGGTAAATTCCCAATCACCAAGTTCAATCGTCTGACCTTGTAGATCGCTCACTAAACCGATTTCTTGCAGCAGTAAACCGCCCATAGTTTCAACTTCATCGTCAGAAAAATCTGCATCTAAAATTGTGTTGAAATGTTCAATTGGTGTAAGTGCTTGAACAATCCAAGTATTTGCTGTGGTTGGATCATTGTCAGGAACAATGTACAAAGCTTCTTCATCAGCAATGTCATGTTCATCTTCAATTTCACCAACGATCTCTTCAAGAATATCTTCCAGAGTAACTAAACCAGAAGTTGAACCATATTCATCAATCACAATGGCGATATGCGTTTGTGTGTTTTTTAACATACGAAGCACTTGATCTGATCGCGCACTTTCAGGAACAAACACAGGTTGGCGCATCAATGAGCGAATGTCGACTTTGACATTGCGTTCAGTGAGAAATGGCAATAAGTCTTTTGCGAGAAGAATGCCCACAACATTGTCAGTTTGATCAGCAGAAAAAACGGGAAAGCGAGAGTGTGCTGATTCAATTAAAACATGCAAGATGTCAAGCAGTTGATCATCTTCTTGTAAGCTAATAATTGCAGTACGAGGTGTCATAACCTCTCGAATCTTCGTTGCTGGCAGATCTAGAACACCTTCAAGCATTGCGACTGTGTCGGGTTCTAAGAAGCGACGTGAATCTTGAACTAACTTAAGTAATTCATCGCGAGTTTCAGGTGCAGTACCTAACCATTTTCTTAAGCCACGCATACCCCACGACGGACTGGATTCATCGACCATGATCTTTCCTAAAGACTCTCTATATCAATTAGATGATTTTCATCATACCGAAGAAAAAGCGGATATGCATCAATAAAACGATGCAAGAAATGTACAGTTTTTCAAAAAAGTGCAGGTGATTTCTACAGTATGACTTTATGATAAAATGTGAAAATTAGCATATTTGAGTTATATGATGTCTGAACAAACCAAACTCCCAACAGTACAACTTAATACCCGTGGTTTACGTTGTCCTGAACCAGTGATGATGCTGCATCAAGCGATTCGTAAAGCAAAATCTGGGGATGTGGTAGAAGTTTTTGCAACAGACCCTTCAACTTCTTGGGATATTCCTAAATTCTGCATGCATCTAGGGCATGAATTACTGTTGAAAGAAGAGTCTTTAGATGAAAATAGCAATACTGAATATCATTATTTAGTACAAAAAGGTTAATCGTTTGCTTTCGACCTATTTCTCAGGTTTTGCGCTGGGACTTTCACTTATTCTCGCAATTGGTGCACAAAATGCTTTTGTTTTAAAGCAGGGATTGCTCAAACAGCATGTATTTTGGGTATGTCTGATCTGTGCTTTATCTGACGCATTTTTAATTTGTTTAGGTGTGTTTGGATTTGCTTCAATATTGAGTCAACAAGCATGGTTGATTCAAGCTATGAAGTATTTCGGCGCACTTTTTTTATTTATTTACGGCGCCCGCAGCTTTTACAATGCTTATAATTCGCAGTCAGGTTTAATTGCCTCTGAACAAGAAACAACGACTTTCTGGCAAACGATAGTTTTATGTCTCAGTTTCTCTTGGTTAAATCCGCATGTCTACTTAGACACGGTTGTATTATTAGGTTCAATATCTGCTCAATATGCAGATAAGATCTCTTTTGCTAGTGGGGCAGTATCAGCGTCATTTTTATTCTTTTTTAGTTTAGGATTTGGGGCGAGATTATTGCGTCCTGTATTTGCAAATCCTAAAGCTTGGAAAGTCTTAGATCTATTGATTGGCTGTATCATGTGGTTGATCGCACTTTCACTATTAAGATAGGTGTTTATGCACCTATCTTTTTGATTTAATTACTTTTCGACTGATCCAGTAATCACAACTTACATATCTTCCACCGCCAAGAACCAGTAGTGCACCCAACATAACCAAATAGGTCACTGCAAACTCAACGCCATTATTCAATATGACAAATGAGCCACTTGATGTAAGCCAATCATAATTTCCATAAGTGCTCAGAATCTCTCTCGCTTTCTCTAGTTTTTCAGCCGATTCAATTACTTGCATATTTGCAAAAGGAGCATGTGGATCAGCAATGGCTTGCCATCCATTTTGAATGTGTACAGTAAAGATAGCGACCAGCATAGTGATAATCAATGGAATACAAATCAGTCGCGTTGCAAGACCTAAGGCAAGTAAGACAGCACCACCTAACTCAGCCGAAATTGCAAGGCTAGCCATAACCAATGGGAAGGGTAAGCCCAAGCCCCATTCACTATTGCCAAACCATTCAACTGTATCATTGAAATGTTGTAGTTTATTGTGTCCAGCCATCCAAAAAATAGGAATTAAATATAGGCGAAGCGCTAAAGAAGCGATTCCATCAAAATAATTTAAGTTGGAACCCAAATTCTGATAGCGTTTATGTAAAGAATAAATTAGATTTTTCATGAGAAATTCACAACGAATAAGTTTTATTAGTTATTAGTCGTTTGAATTTTTGATTTCTTACACAAAAAAAATCTAAATTTGACTGTAATAATTTGATTGTTCGCACGTCTAATTTTATGTACCTAGTACAAAAGCAATATTTACTTAAAAGGAACTTCACAATGAATAAATTAAACTCAATGACTTCGGTTGCCGCTTTAGTTGCATTATCTATGGTTGGTGCAGCAACCCAAGTTTCGGCAGCATCGACGACGACTGAAACACATGTGACTAAAACTGCAGATGCAAAATGTGGTGAAGCGAAATGTGGTTCAGATAAAGCGAAAAAACAACACAAAACTACTGATGCAAAATGCGGCGCAGATAAAAAAGCTGCGGATGCTAAATGCGGTGCAGACAAAAAGATGGCAGATGCAAAATGTGGAGCAGACAAAAAAGTGGCTGATGGGAAGTGTGGCGCTCATTAAGCCTTAAGCAGACGGTAGATGACAGCATCTAAAAAGATGGCTGTCATTCACCAAAAGGATTCTTTATGGATGCAATCACAAGTGTGGGTCTTGGTCTAAGACGAGATTTTATCGAGGCATTTTTAGGTGCGACTCACCATCCTGACTTTATTGAAGTTGCTCCAGAAAATTGGATGGGCTTTGGTGGTCGACATGCGAAACTTCTAGCTCAGTGTGTAGAAAAATCTCCATTAATTTGTCACGGACTCTCTTTGTCGATTGGTGGTCCTCATCCCTTAAATATTGATTTTATTCATCAAATCAAAAAATTCTTAGATACTTATCAAGTCGAGATTTATTCGGAACATCTGAGTTATACCAATGATGGTGGCTATCTATACGATCTCTTGCCTATCCCAATGACTGAAGCTGCTGTGAAGTATGTAGTGGAACGAATTTCTCAAGTTCAAGATATTTTAGGGCGAAGATTAGTATTAGAAAATGTTTCTACTTATCTTATGCCGAATGCTGAAATGTCTGAGGCAGAGTTTGTCCGTGAAGTAATCACACAAGCAGATTGCGAATTATTGTTGGACGTGAATAACGTTTATGTAAATAGTATCAACCACCAATCAGATGCTTATGCTTTCATTGAAGCTATGCCGAAACAACGTATTCGTTATTTACATATAGCAGGGCATGAACAGGTGAGTACAGATTTACTCATTGATACTCATGGTGCTGAAGTATGTGATCCCGTGTGGGCATTGTTGGAATACACTTATCAGGTATGTGGTGTGAAACCAACGTTATTAGAGCGCGATTTTAATATCCCAACATGGCAGCAACTTCAGAGTGAATTGAATAAGATTCAGCAGTTACAGCATCAATATTCAAATCAACACACACTAATCCCAATGAGCCAGAATTTGGTCGATGGGGTGAATGTATGAGTATGAATGAGCATACTTTTCAGCAGACCCAACATGTTTTTTGTAACTGGCTGCGTGATCCAAATTCAGTAAAAGCAGTGCCTTTTGCTTTGGATCGTATGCAAGTTTATCGAGAACTGTTGTTCAACAATGTTTGCTCATTTATCAATTTGGTTTATCCGGTGGCTCGATCTTTATTGCCTGAGCAGCAATGGCAACAGTTACTGGCGGATTTTTTTCGAGAATCTCAGAATCAGTCTCCGCTTTATAACGATATCTCATTGCAATTCAGAGAGTTTCTCACAGAAAAACAGCATCCTATTTTATTTGAATATCCGTGGCTTACTGAGCTGTTGCAATACGAATGGCTTGAACTGTACTTGGATACACTTGAAATTGAAGATGTTACTTTGAATGCCGAATTAAATTGGCAGCTGACTACACAAGTTTGGGTGTTGGTGTATCAATATCCTGTTTACCAGTGGTCAATCAATCAAATTAACAAAGATCCCGCTCCAAGTGCCATCATGGTTTGGCGAAACAAACATGATCGGGTTTGTGTTGAATTATTGACTCCATTAACCGCTTATCTAATAGAGCAATTAGCACAACAACCATTGCCGCGAATAGCACTCGCTGAGTTTATCCAGCAAATAATTCCTGATCTATCGTTCAGTGAAGTGAATACTCAACTGGATGAACTTGCAGAAGATTTGATCCGCTTAGAATTGTTATACAAACCTGACTAGCATAGTGAGAAACGCGATGCCTGAAATGACAACATCGAATGCTAATGCATCGCAGCAACTGTATAACGATGATTTTCTGATGGAACTACGACAACAAATGATGAAATTTGCAGTATTGCAACTTTCTTCATTTCATCAAGCTGAGGATGTTGTGCAAGAAGCTTTAGTCAGTGCTTTACAACATTCAGGTTCTTTTTCTGGTCGATCAGCATTTAAAACATGGGTATTTGCTATTTTAAAAAATAAAATTGTTGATCTGATTCGTCAGAAGCAACGTTTAGTCAGTATGTCTGAATTGTTTGATACGGAAGAAAATGAGCGAAGCGTGGATGAGTTGTTTGATGCTTCAGGGCATTGGCAAAAATCAGAAAGACCAAAAGCATGGTTGAATCCTGAGGAAATGATGGAGCAGCAAGATTTTTGGATGATTTTCGATACCTGTTTGAATCATTTACCAGCAAAGTATGCACAAGTGTTTATGTTGCGGGAAATGATTGAACTTAGTTCAGATGAAATCTGTGAGAAATTAGAGCTAAGTGTCTCAAACTTGAACGTTTTAATGTATCGCAGTCGAACCAGACTACGTGAATGCTTAGAAAACAAATGGTTACTTCAGGAGGATTGTTCATGTTGACGTGCCGAGAAGCGACCCAATTGCTTTCAGAAAAACAAGATCGGACACTGAACTTCAAAGAAATGAGTGCCTTACAGTTTCATGTGGTGATGTGTAGTTCGTGTCGACGTTTTGGCAAGCAGATGAAGAGCTTAAGTTTGTTATCAAAACAATATAAAAAATTTGATGAAAAACAGAAAGATTAAAATAAGAAAGCCTCATATTTCATGAGGCTTTCTTAGCTTAATTCGTACTAAAAACTGAGTTTCAGCACAAATTAAAAATTACATATTCGGGTAGTTTGGACCACCGCCACCTTCTGGCGTTACCCATGTAATGTTCTGTGATGGGTCTTTAATATCACAAGTCTTACAGTGTACACAGTTCGCAGCGTTGATTTGGAAGCGTTTAGAACCGTCATCATTTTCCATCACTTCATAAACACCAGCAGGGCAATAACGTTGAGCAGGCTCATCCCATTTTGGTAAGTTTACGTTGACTGGAATAGATGGATCAGTCAGCTTCAAGTGAGCTGGTTGATTCTCTTCGTGTACAGTATTTGAAATAAAGACAGAAGATAAACGATCAAATACTAACTTGCCATCAGCTTTCGGATAGTTAGGTTTGAATGTTGACGCATCTACAGTTTTAAGTACAGCAAAGTCTTGTTTTAAGTCATGTAATGTAAATGGTACTTTAAAGACATTTTGGTCAATAAAGTTGAACGCACCACCAATCCATGTACCAAACTTATGCATCGCTGGACCAAAGTTACGCGCTTGATATAACTCTTCTTTTAACCAAGAGTTGTTATATTTATCTGTATAAGCAGTTAACTCTTTAGCAAAATGATCATCGCCTTCAAGTACACGAGCAATGGCAAGATCACCACCTTTTGCTACACCAGCAGCGATGGCTTCAAATACAGCCTCGCCACATAACATGCCTGACTTCATTGCAGTGTGTGAGCCTTTGATTTTTGAGAAGTTCAAGAAACCAGCATCATCACCGATCAAGCAACCGCCTGGGAATGTTAGTTTAGGTAAAGAGTTGAAACCACCTTTCACTACCGCACGCGCGCCGTAAGAAATACGCTTACCACCCTCTAGGAATTGCTTAATCGTTGGGTGTGTTTTCCAACGTTGCATTTCCATGAATGGATACATGTGAGGGTTTTCGTAAGATAAGTCTACAATCATACCCAAAGTAACTTGGTTATTTTCAGCGTGATATAACCACCAACCACCTGCAGAACCTGTCTCAGACAAAGGCCAACCCGCACCATGCATTACAAGACCAGGCTTGTGTTTTGCAGGATCGATTTCCCAAAGTTCTTTGATACCAATACCATAATGTTGTGGATCAGCATCTTTATCTAAATTGTATTTAGCAATTAAACGCTTACCGAGGTGACCACGGCAACCTTCAGCGAATAATGTATATTTCGCATGAAGTTCATAACCAGGAGTAAAGTTGTGTGTTGGCTCACCATTTTTGCCAATACCCATATCACCTGTTTGGATGCCTTTTACAGTACCATCTTCATGATAAAGTACTTCAGATGCAGCAAAACCAGGGAAAATAGAAACTTCTAATTCTTCAGCTTTTTGACCTAACCAACGAACAACGTTACCAAGAGAAATGACATAGTTCCCTTCGTTGTGCATTGATTTAGGAACCATCCAATGCGGCATCTTTTGTGCTTTAGTATCAGATAATAAGAAATAAGTTTCGTCATCCGTTACAGGAACATTCAGCGGAGCGCCTTCTTCTTTCCAGTTCGGGAACAATTCATTCATGGCACGTGGTTCAAGTACAGCACCAGAAAGGATATGCGCACCAACTTCAGAGCCTTTTTCAACCACACAGACTGAAAGGTCAGGTAGGTTGTTTTCAATCGCTAATTGACGAATTTTAATCGCAGCAGATAAACCCGCAGGTCCAGCGCCTACGATCACTACGTCAAACTCCATCGCTTCACGTTCGATGTGTTCCATGTAGGACTCCTCATATTTTAAGGGTGGCAACCGTAATCATTGCTATTCGGTGCTGCCATGAGTGTTCTGAATTGCCAAGCACAAAACTATCTATTGCGCTTGCAAACGTTTGGGATAGTATAGTTTTAAACCTTGATCTCGCCAATTGGCTGAGTGGTCATATTTTCCCGTCAGCAAGGCATAAACTATGATAAATGAAAATGATTCTCCACAGAATACAGGAAAAATCGTGTTGTCTGATGATAAAAACTTAATGAACATTGCACAATACTTAAAAGATGTACAGCAAAGTCACAAAAGGTCAATTCCACCTTTAGACCAATGGCATCCAAAGCATTGTGGCAAAATGGATTTGAAAGTAAAAGCCAATGGTGAGTGGTGGCACGAAGGTCAATTGGTTAAGCGTCAGGCACTCTTAGATCTGTTTAGTAAAGTGCTTTGGAAAGAAGATGGAAAATTCTACTTAAAAACACCAGTTGAACAGATTGAAATTGAAGTTGAAGATGAGCCTTTACTCATCAATCAAGCTGATCAAATAGAACTAGATGGAAAAAAATATCTACAACTTACGACCAGTAATCAAGATGTCGTCATTGTGGATGAACAGCATCCGATTTTTATGCGTGAATATGCAGGTGAGTTAAGACCTTATGTTCATGTTCGATTTGGAATCAATGCCTTGATTCAGCGTCAAAGTTTTTATCATCTCGTGAATTACGGCACTTTGTCTGAAAATTCACAAGGTGAAGCTGTTTTAACATTAAAAAGTGGTGATTTAGTCTTGCATTTGAGCACCTGAGGTTTAATCTTTAACAGAGATATTTCACCACTACGTTTTCGTGTATGACAGCTGTTCAACCTATCGCAGAGTTATTAAATCCTATGCCTCATGCATCCTCAGATGCTCCGATAGGTGTATTTGATTCTGGGATTGGAGGCTTGTCGATTGCTCAAGAAATTGCCTCTCATTTACCCAATGAGCGCATTCTTTATTATGCTGACACCGCTCATGTACCTTATGGGGCGCGTTCTGATCAAGAAATTCGTGAGCTAACGGCAAAAGCAATTGAATGGCTTTATAGGCAAGGTTGCAAAATCGCTGTCGTTGCCTGTAATACAGCATCAGCATTTAGTTTGGATTATCTGCGTGAACATTATGGTGAGCATTTTCCGATTGTCGGCTTAGTGCCAGCGTTGAAACCTGCTGTACTTCAGACGCAATCAAAAGTCGTCGCTGTGCTAGCAACACCTGCAACGTTTCGTGGTAAGTTAATTAAAGAAGTTATGCTTAAGTTTGCAGAGCCTGCAGGTGTGAAAGTTTTAACTGTTACGAGCCTCAAACTTGTGCCTTTTGTAGAGGCAGGAGAGCAGATGAGTGAAGCATGTTTAGTTGAGCTTCATAATATTTTGCAACCAGTGGTAGATCAGGGGGCAGATTTTCTTGTACTAGGCTGCACTCACTATCCATTTTTGAAAGATGCTATTCGTCAGATTTTTAATGAAAAGTTAAAATTAATCGATTCAGGACAAGCAGTTGCGCGACAAACAGCGTATATTTTAATAAAAAATAGGTTATTATGTGACAAAATAAGTCATAATATTACACGTATTGAATGTTTCGTTAGTGGACAGAATGCAGTCGAGTTACATCCCGTAGTTCAGCATCTTATGTCGTCACAATTGACGTGGACAATCAATAATTTGGATGAAGTTTAGATATTAAGCTCGACTCATACCATATTTAAAATTTTATTTGGGGTTATCTGTTAATAGGTTTTTGGGCGGTTTAGCTTAAACTTATGGATAAGTGAAGTGGGGCACAGGCTATGCAAGATACTCGTTATCAAGTCTTTATTTCTACGTCTGGCAATGAAATGCAACCAGAGCGAGCAGTACTGACTCAAACTTTGGTGGGAATGGGCTTTTTCTCTTGGGGCTTGGAACAACGCACGCCATTGAGCACATCGATCGCCCGACGTCAAATTGATGACTGCGATTACGTGGTGATTTTGCTTGGCAGCCAGTATGGAGAACAATCTGTGTCTGGCGTAGGTTATATGCATTTAGAGTATATCTATGCGATGACCAAGCAAAAACCTGTGATTGTATTTATGCATGAAGATCCCGACTCGCGTGACTTACAATTGCAAGATAATAAACCTGAATTAAAAGAAAAATTTAAAGAGTTTAGAAAACAGCTACAGCATGATGTTGATCAAATATTTACATACCGTACCTTAAGAGATTTGGAACTAGCTGTTCGTTCGAGCATGCCACAAATGTTAGAGCGTTATCCTGTGGTAGGTTGGGTACGTCCTCAGAACACTCAAGTTTTACAAGATGAGATCGATAGTTTACGCGCCAAACTAAAACAACTCGAAACTGAGATGGGTAGTCGTGAAGCAGATCCAATTTCAATGTTACCTAAGGTTTCAATGCATGAGCTTTATTCTTTTGAATATCGTATGCATGCCTACCAAGATGGTAATTTTAAAGACATCAAAACGTTCCGTAAATTAACATGGGCACAATTGCTCAATGTACTTGGTTCATCTTTTGTTAGTCCAACTCCTGAAGAATATTTTTCAAAACGTATGAATGAATATTTAAATGAAACAGGTTTGGAAGATGCGCGTAAAGAGATGCCAAGAGCACACGCCGTTTCAAGAGCACAGATCAATATACGTGCTTTGCATGAGATAAAAATGCAAATGCGTCAGAACGAATGGATTGTACCTACGGGACGTGATGATCGCCAACGTATGTTATGGCAGTTGACGCATAAAGCTCAAAAGCTATTGGAAAGTAATGTCCTAGATAGTAATCGGGTTTTTCAATTTAAAACAATGCATTAAACCAATTTAAAAAAGAATCATAAAGCTGCTAAAGTAATTGAAGAAATTCAGCTATAGCGGAAACGATCTATGTCAGCGACACCAAAACCAAAAGTCACTGTGATTTTAGCAAATTTAGGTACGCCCGACGAAGCGACTGCACCAGCAGTACGTCGTTTTTTGAAGCAATTTTTATCTGACACGCGTGTAATTGAAATACCAAAATTTATTTGGTGGGTGATTCTACATGCTTTTGTTCTTCCATTTCGCCCAAAACGGGTTGCTCAAGCGTATGCCTCAGTTTGGTCAACTGACTCACCAATGCGTGAAATTGTTCTCAAACAAACACAATTGATAAAACAGCGTTTGCTGGATGAAAATCATCAATTTGACTTAACGGTTGTGCCTGCCATGACTTATGGCCAACCAAGCATTTATGCAGTATTTGAGCAACTTGAGAAAGTGCCTCAAGAGCATGTGATTTTATTACCATTATTCCCGCAATATTCTGCGACATCGACTGCACCTTTATATGATGCTTTTGCACGATGGATTCCAAATCAGCGCCATTTGCCTGGAATAACCATGATCAAAGATTATTATCAGCATCCATTATTCATTCAAGCGTTGGTGGATAGTGTGCTTGCTTATCAAGAGCAGCACGGAAAACCTGAAAAATTATTGATGTCATTTCATGGTATTCCTCAGCCTTATGCAGACAAAGGTGATCCTTATGCAGATCGTTGTCGTATGACCGCAAAACTAGTTGCTGAAGCATTGCATTTAAATGAAGATGAATGGGCAATCAGTTTCCAATCTCGTTTTGGTAAACAAGAGTGGGTTAAACCTTATACCGATGTTTTATTGGAACAATGGGGACAAGCAGGGGTTCGATCTGTACAAGTGCTGAGTCCTGCTTTTTCAGCAGATTGTCTGGAAACATTAGAAGAATTGGCAGTTGAAAATAAAGAAACTTTCCAACACGCTGGTGGTGGAGAATATGCTTATATTCCTGCGTTAAATACTGACCAAGCACATATAGATTTGCTTGCAAGTCTGGTTCAGGCTAATCTTGATGCTCTTACTCATACCTTAGCTCATCGTTAAGACGATCTTCTTTCACGCCAGAGGTTTTTTATGCTGCAAGTCAAAATTGTTCCTGTTACCGCATTTGCTCAAAATTGCTCAATTTTATGGGACAGTGAAAGCAAAGAGGCGGTTTTGATTGATGCAGGTGGCGATGCAGCAGTACTAAAAAAAGAAGTTGAGGCTTTGGGTTTAACCGTTAAGGCACTATGGTTGACGCATGGACATCTTGATCATGCTGGTGCTGTAGGAGAATTGGCTGAAGCTTGGAAAATTCCTGTGATTGGTCCGCATAAAGAAGACCAATTCTGGTTAGATATGATTCAAGAAGTCTCAGCACGTTATGGTTTCCCAATTCCCCAACCTGTTAAAGTCGATCAGTGGTTAGAAGGTGGTGAAACCTTAAAACTGGGTGAAGACGAGTTCGAGGTGCGTTTTGCACCAGGACATACACCTGGTCATGTGATGTTTTACAATCAAAAGCATGGTTTGCTTTGGACGGGTGATGTGTTGTTTAAAGGCTCGATTGGACGTACAGATTTTCCAAAAGGAAATCATCAGCAGTTACTCGATTCGATTAAAAGAGAATGCTTTAGCTTACCTGATGAAACTCAGTTTATTTCGGGTCATGGTCCAATCAGCACAATCGGTTACGAGAAACAATTCAACCCATTCGTTGCAAGTAAAGCAGGATAGTCTTTTTAGAAATCGTGATTTAAAAATGTTTATCAACCTACCTGTTTAAGTTAGGTTGATTTTTTACTTTAATTATTTGATAAAAAATAATAAATTTAATGAAATAGCATTTTAAATAATAGTAAATTAAGTGACATGTTTAAGATTTAACTAAATTTTTTTATGGGGTTAATAATGAGAAAACTATTTATTATTGGAAGCAGCTTGATTCTGACAAGTTGTATGAACATGCCAACGCCTCCTGCACAAATTACGGGAGCATATACCTCGGGATTAAAGTACGAGAATTATTCATGTAGTCAACTTGCCAATGAAATTAACTCACTTGCAAGACGTGAAAACCAACTTGTTATTGCTCAAGAACAACGAATCAAAACCAGTACAACACAAGCTTTTTGGTTAGGATATGGACAAGGGGATGGTATTGAAGCTAGTGAGCTTGCCAACGTTAAAGGTGAGAAGGAAGCTGTTAGGTTAGCTATAGAAAATAAAAGTTGTATATTAAACAAATAGATTTAATAACTATTTGTTTAATATCGGGAAGTTGGGTTGTGGTTTGAAGTGATAAGTATATTTTACTAATCCTCGTATTCATCTTCATGACGTTTATCGCCTGCCTGAGGTGCATCTTGGGTAGGCAGTTTGTATTCATCGTTTGCCCAAGCCCCTAAATCAATCAGCTTACAACGCTCTGAGCAAAATGGGCGAAATTCATTACCTTCCCAAGTGCTGTCTTGTCCACAACGTGGGCAGGGGAATGTACGTGGCATAGAAAATTCCTACATCAAAAACAAATAGATTAGGCAAAAGCAAAGTGAATTGTTAGACTTATGCCGATTTCTAGATAGTTTGATGTGAATATGTCGATTCGTCAATTTCAAGCGCACCGAATGCAAGCACCACGTGATTTTCAGGTGATTCCGAATACGCCGATTTGTGTTGAAATCGGTGCGGGTAAGGGTAAACATGCTTTACTGTTCACAGGGCAAAATCCGCAAACGACGTTGTATGCCATCGAACGAACTAAAGAAAAATTTTTAGCGATGCAAAAACAGCATCAGCATGAACCACGTGAATATTTATATCCCATACACGCTGATGCTTTGCCTTGGGTCGTACATGCTTTACATCCTGCACAGGTAGAACAGTTTTTTATTCTTTATCCAAACCCAGAACCCCATAATCCAGCACAGCGTTGGTTAAATATGCCGTTCTTTGAGTTTTTGCTTTCACGTCTTCAGCCGAATGGCACCATTACTTTAGCGAGTAATATTGAAGAGTATATTGATGAAGCTGAACAGCAACTGATTCAATTGTGGAAGTTGCCTTATGAAAAGCAAAAAATAGCAACAGACTCTGCACGTACACATTTTGAAGTCAAGTACTTGGAACGTGGTGAACTTTGCCAACAGTTGATCATCACCAAGCCTGAAAATTATTCGACTCGTTTTGATGATTTTGCACCTTTGCAAGGTCAAAATACTCAAGAGCAATCTGATGTCTAAACGTATTGCGATTATCGGTGCTGGCCCAGCAGGTTTGATGGCTGCTGAAGTATTGAGCCAATATGATTATCAAATTGACGTTTTTGAGCAGAAGCCTTCAGCAGCGCGTAAGTTCCTTATGGCTGGGAAAACAGGTTTGAATATTTCTCATGCTGAGCCAATCGATACTTTTATTCAACGCTATGATCACTCAGTGTGGTTAAGTCCATGGGTGAGACATTGGGACGCGCAGTGGATTCAAGACTGGATGAAAGGTTTGGGCATAGAGTCCTATGTGGGGAGTTCAGGGCGAATTTTCCCGACCGAGATGAAAGCAGCTCCTTTACTCCGTGCTTGGCTAAAACGATTGGTAGATGATGGGGTGAAGTTTTATTATCGTCATCGTTGTGTCGATGTGACCAAGAATCAGTTAACGATTGAAAACCAAACAGGATGTTACACTGATCATTATGATGCGATTGTGTTGGCCTGTGGAGCTGTTTCATGGTCACAATTAGGCAGTGATGGTGCTTGGCAGCAATGGTTGTCTGAAAATCAAATTGAACCCTTTCAAGCCAGTAATGCAGGTGTATTGAAAGCATGGTCACCATTTATGCAAGACTGTTTTGGACAACCACTTAAACGCGTTGATGCATGGGTGAATGCAGAACATAAAACGCATGGTGATATTGTGATTACTCACTATGGTTTTGAAAGTGGTGTGATTTATAAATTAGGGCGTGATTTAAGAGCTTTGAATCATCAAAAGCAACCTTTCATATTGCATCTGGACTTATTGCCAGATGTCAGTGCCGAACAATTAGAAAAAAAATTACACAGCAATAAAAAGCAATCCCTAACCAATATTTGGCGAAAAGCAGGCTTAGATCACGTCAAAATTAATCTGTTACGTGAAGTCACGAATAAAAGCATATGGTCAGATGCAAAAGAGATGGCTCAGCAGATCAAGAACCTGAATATTTCACTTGATGGCTTTCGTCCAATCGAAGAAGCCATTAGCTGTGCGGGTGGTGTTAAACAGATCGCTTTGTCTTCTCAATTACAATTGCAATCAAATCCTTTTGTGTTTTGTTGTGGTGAAATGCTGGATTGGGATGCACCAACAGGGGGATATTTACTCACTGCTTGTTTTGCAACTGGGCGAGCGGCAGGAACAGGGGTACATCAATACTTAATATCTGACACTATAAGATAATGTTTTAAAAAGTTTTTATAAATTTAATGTATTTTTCATGTTTTAAATAACGCGATTTTTATCTATTGGCGAGTTTCTTGCAAAGTTGAGATTTGTCTTTTTGATATATGAATATTCAATGTTGCAGAGATTCAAATCTAGTCTATTTCTTCAAGTCATTTTTGCGTTAATTCTCGGTATTATCATTGCAATCAGTTTTCACGATTTTTCTTTAGCTTTAAAACCGCTAGGTGATGGCTTTATTGCACTGATCAAGATGCTTATTGCGCCTATTGTTTTCTGTGTAGTTGTGCTTGGATTGTATGGAGCAAATGATCTTAAAAAAATGGGGAAGGTTGGCGCTAAAACGATTTTATATTTTGAGATTGTGACCAGTATTGCTTTGGTTTTGGGAATTGTGATTGCATATGTCTTCAAACCTGGCGTTGGTATGAATATTGATATCACCCAGTTAGATGGAAAGGATTTAAATGTTTATACCGAACGTGCGCACACGATGAGTTCGGGATCAGATTTCTTATTACATATTATTCCTAAAACATTTGTAGATGCTTTTGCTCGTGGTGATATTTTACAAGTCTTATTGATCGCTATTTTGTTTGGTGTCGCTTTACTCATGATTCCAAAGCATTTGGCAGAGTTGGTATGTAAAGCAATCGAAGCTTTTTCTGAAGTGTTTTTTAAGATGATGGCTTTAATCATTCGTTTAGCACCAGTTGGGGTATTCGGTTCAGTCGCTTATACCACTGCTAAATTCGGATTAGATTCATTGGTTCAGCTTGGCTATTTAGTCTTATTGTTTTATGTGACTTGTATTTTGTTTGTACTAATTATTTTAGGTGGAATCCTGAAATTTACAGGTTTAAATATATTTAAATTTCTAAATTATTTTAAAGCAGAACTATCTATTGTATTGGGAACTGCATCCTCCGATTCAGTGTTGCCTCAGATAATGAAAAAGTTAAAAAATCTAGGCATTAAGGATTCCACTGTGGGTTTAGTGATCCCAACAGGCTATTCTTTTAATCTAGATGGATTCTCTATCTATCTATCTAACTCTTGGCGTTATATTTATTGCCCAAGCTTGCAATATTGATTTATCGATGCATGATTTACTTGCAATTTTATTGGTTTCTTTGGTGACTTCGAAAGGTGCACACGGTATCCCAGGTTCTGCACTAGTGATATTAGCTGCAACTTTGTCTGTCATACCTAGTCTTCCAACGATTGGCTTGGTGTTGTTATTGTCCGTTGATTGGTTTATTGGGATTGTACGTGCTTGTACGAATTTGATCGGAAACTGTGTGGCAACGGTTGCGATTGCTCATTGGGAACAGGATATTGATCATGCACGTGCCCAAGCTGTATTGGATCAAAAGATTGAGTTGAATTCCTAGATTAAATCACTATCTGAGACAATAAATAGTTTCTTAAAAATAGCATTTCTAATTTGCATGGAGCTTATATCTAGCCTATATTTTTAATGGAAAATTCATCAAAGGAATGTGCAATGTCTCAAACTTTACCTGTATATCACGGCAGTTGTTTGTGCAACGGTATTCGTTATGAAATCCATGGCGAAATTGGAGATATTGTGCAATGTCATTGTCAGCGTTGTCGTAAAGCCAATGGCACAGCTTATGCCACAAATGCTCCAATTAAAGTAAGTGATTTTAAAATTACGCAAGGTGAGCATCTACTCAAAAAATTTCAATCCACTGAGACGACTCAACGTTGTTTTTGTACAGATTGTGGCTCACCTATTATAAGTATTAAATCAGATATACCTGAGTTTTATCGCCTAAGAATAGGTACTCTGGATACCGCTATTCAGCAAAGACCAACCATGCATATTTTTGCGGCATCAAAAGCAGAGTGGGACTGTATTGCAGATGATTTACCACAATATGTTGAGCGACCATAATCGCTTTAGGTTGAGGATTAAACATGATTTTTGAGACGGCATCGTTAAGCCCAACGGAAGTGTATCGACTTTTAGTCGGTGGGATTACCCCTCGACCGATTGCATGGATCAGCACTTTATCTAAAGATGGTGTCGCCAATATCGCCCCTTATTCATTTTTTAGTGTGGCGAGTTGTAACCCGCCGATCTTATGGTATTCACAAGTGAACCCACAAAGTGGGCAGGATAAAGACACACTTCGAAATCTTATTGATACCCAAGAGTGTGTGGTACATATCGCTGATACAAAACTACTTGAGAAATTGAATTTGTCTTGTGCATCATTAGCTGCTGAGCAAAGTGAATTTGAATATGCTGAGATTGCATCTTGTCCAAGCTATTCAGTACAACCCTTATCTGTTCAAGACTCTTTGGTTCGTTACGAGTGCCGCTTAAGAGAAATTTTAGAGTTCAGCACACTTCCCTCTGGAGGAAAAGTTGCTTTACTCGATGTTCAAGCGATTTATGTAGATGATCGAGTCTGGAATGGAACGATGATAGACCAAGAAAAATTAAACAGTCTTGGAAAAATGGGTGGTGATTTTTATAGTTTAACTAGTGATCTGCGTAAATTATCGAGACCGCAAGTTTAATCGAGATTCAAAAAAGGAGGTTTTAATCCACTGCTGTCCCACAAATATCACAAGAAGAACCTCAATTGAGGTTCTTCTTGTTTTCGCCATTTTTTATCAGGCACAAAGAGTGACCTTAAAAG